>NZ_JBEXRT010000003.1:0-262543 GCF_040613235.1 Streptomyces sp. NPDC006296
TGTGGGTGGGGGGGGGGTGTCGTGTTGTGGGTGGGGGGGGGGGGTGGCTGCTTGGGGGGGGGCGCCTGCCGGGGGGGCGCCCCCCCCCCGCGCGCCCCCCCCCCCCACGGTGCGGGGTCAGCCGTTGTGCCGTACCGCCGTCCGGCGGCGCAGCACGAGGACTCCGGCGCCCGCGAGGAGCGCCGCGCCGGCGGCGGAGCCGTACAGCGCGGTGTCGCCGGCTCCTCCGGCGGGGCGCTCCCCGGCGTCGACGCCGCCGCGCGGCACCGTTCGGGCGGGCACGGACTCGGCCGGGACCGGGGTCGCCTCCTCGGAGCGCTCGGCGGGTCGGGGGGTGGGGGCTTCGGCGTCGGGGACCGTGGCCGACGGGGGACGGGTCGGCTGCTGCTCGGCGGGCCGGGCGGCGGGCGAGTCGTCGGCGAGGGCCGCCGTGGACGGGAGCAGTACCGCACTGACGGCTGCGGCGGCGAGGACCGCGGTCCTCAGAGTGGGGCGAAGGGACATGAAGAACTCCGATTCCAGCCCGGCGTTGGTGGTGCCCGCGCACGGATGCGCGTCGGGCGCCGGGCATGCCCACAGCCTGGAGGGGAGTTGTGAGGAAGCTGTCAGACCGCTGTGTCCATCGGATCAGGGCCGGACCGCGGCAGCCGCAGGGTGAACACCGACCCGCTGCCCAGGGTGCTGGCCGCCTCCGCCGTCCCGCCGTGCGCCTCGACGAGTTTGCGGACGATCGACAGCCCGAGGCCACTGCCCCCGGTCCGCCGGCTCCGCGACTTCTCCGCACGCCAGAACCGGTCGAAGACGTACGGCAGGTCCTCCGGTGCGATGCCGCCGCCGGTGTCGGCGACCTCCACGAGCACCTCGTCGTCCGCTCCCCCGGGCCCCGCCGCACGGGCGCCCAGCGTCACCCGGCCTCCCGGCGGTGTGTGGCGCACGGCGTTGGACACCAGGTTGCCGATCGCCTGGCGCAGCCGGACCGGGTCGGCCTCCAGGGCGAGGACCGGCCCCGGCCCGTGCGGGACGGTCACCGCGAGGGTGACGCCGACGGCCTCGGCCTGCGCCTGGTGGGCGGACACGACGTGGGCGAGCAGTTCCTCGATCCGTACGGACTCGGGGTGCAGGCGCAGGGCCCCGGCATCGGCCGCCGACAGGTCCTGGAGGTCGTCGATGATGTGCTGGAGCTGCACCGCCTCCTCCAGGAGCGAGGAGACGAACGTCGCGTCCGGGTCCGCGATGCCGTCCTGGGCTCCCTCCAGCCATCCTCGGATGTTGCTCAGCGGGGTGCGCAGTTCGTGCGCCACGTCGCTGACCATGGCCTTGCGCTGTTCCTCCAGCCGGGCGCGGTGGGCCGACATGTCGTTGAAGGCGCCGGCCAGCCGGCCGATCTCGTTGTCGCCGGCCACCACGACCTGCGACGGGGCCTCGCCGTCCCGCATGCGCTGCGCCGCTCCGGTCAGGGCGTGCAGGGGACGCACGAGCCGCACCCCGGCGAGGACGGAGGCGCCGACGGTGAGCGCGAGGACGAGCGCCGCGACCCCGGTGATCCGCGCGGTGTTCCCCGGGGACAGGTCGAAGGCGGGGACCGCGCCGCCGCCCGGGTCGCTGATGAAGAGCAGGGCGGGTGAGGCGACGTACGAACTGAGCTGCTCCTGGCGGGCGATGCCGACGCACGAGGCGATGTCGCGGTCGTTCTCACTGTCGAGGACCGCCGGGGCGGCCTGCCGGGGCGGCCGGGTCTCCCGCGGCGCGTCGCGGTCGGGCACGGGCGTCGTCTCGGGTACGGGCACGGGCACGGCCGAGGGGGCGAGGGCGTCCTCCGGGCCGGCCCGCCACGACAGGTCGAGGTCGAGCTGCACGGCGTCCCGGCCCTGGCGGTCCAGGCAGGCGTTGACGAGTTCGTTCAGCGCGGCGAGGGCCTTGGCCTCGGTGCCGGTGGGGCGGTCCAGCGCGTCGGTCGGGCACCGGCTTCCGCGCAGCCGGTCGGGGTCGTTGCCGACGACCTGGACACGGGACCTGCCGCTGGGCCCCTCGACGACGTCGGACGCTATCCCGGACCGGCCGAGGCACTGCACGGCCTCCTGCGCGGTGCGCCGGAGCGAGGTGCGTTCGGCCTCGGACAACCGGAACGGTCCGACGGCCCGGGGGTCGACCCGGTCGTTCCCCGAGCGCTGTATCCCGTCGGTCCCGGGTGCCGCGATCGTCACCGAGCCGGACCCCGCGTCGGAGCCGGAGGACACGTCGGCGACGGACAGCGCGTCCACGACCGCCGACGCCTGGGGCGGGAGGGCCGGCGGCGGGGCCGAACCGGCGGAGTCGGCGAGTATCTGCCGGTTCTGTGTGGTCAGCGTGATCCTGCGGTCGGACGCGTCGGCCAGCTCGTCCACCGTGGTGCCCACGCCGTCCCAGGTGGGGTGGCGGGCCGCGTAGGCGAGCAGGGTGTCCAGCACCCGGGTGTCGGCGGCCAGGTTGCGGCCCTGTTCCTGCTCGATGGCACCGGACGTGGTCTGCACGGCCAGCCATGCGGTCGCGGCGACCGAACAGGCCGCGACCAGGGCCGACACCGCCAGGAGCCGGCCGAGGAGGCTCTTGCGCAGCGGCAGCCGCATCCGCTGCCCGTCCTTCTCAGCGCTCCGTGGCACGCCGGGCGCCCTTCAGCGGGTCCATGAGCTTGTAGCCGACCCCGAAGACCGTGAGCAGCCTGACCGGGCGCCGGGGGGCGCGTTCGATCTTCTTGCGGAGGTTCATGATGTGCACGTCGACCGTGCGGCTGCTGATGTACCGGTCGAAGCCGTGGAGTTCGGCGAGCAGCTGCTCGCGGGTGAAGACGCGTTCGGGTTCGGCCGCCATCGCGGAGAGGAGCCGGAACTCCCCGGGGGTGCATTCGACCCCGACGCCGTCGACCGCGACCTCGTGACGGGCCGGATCGACGGTGAGGGTGCCCACCCGCAGCACCTGGCCGTCCTCGTCGCGTGCCGCGTCCCGGCGGGTGCGCCGCAGGAGGGTGCGGACCCGCGCCATGAGTTCCCTGGGGCTGTAGGGCTTGGTCATGTAGTCGTCGGCGCCCAGGTCGAGCCCGAGCAGCAGATCGTCCTCCGTGGCCCGGGCGGTGAGCATCAGGACGGCGGGTTCGCGGCCCTCGGCGCGCAGGACGCGGAGCACGTCGAGCCCGTCGGCCCGCGGCATCATCACGTCGAGGACGAGCAGGTCGGGATCCCCCCGTCGCGCCTGTTCGAGGGCGGAGAGGCCGTCGGACACCACCGTGACGGCGTGTCCTTCGCGTTCGAGGTAACGGCGGACCAGCTCGGCCTGTTTGGCGTCGTCTTCCGCGACTATGACGTTTGCGCACACGGGGACGATCGTAAGGGAGCCCCGCGTACGGACGGCCGGGCCCGGTCCGCGCCCACCGGACGGCTATGGGCCCCGGCTCCGGTGGTGGCGCGGAGGTTTACCCGGCGCGACCGGGCGCCCGGCGCGAACCGTACGGCCGGGCGACGGCCCACTCGTTGGTGGTTTCCGTCGGCACCGGGTGCGGCGCGGCTCGATCCTGGGACGGGCGGCGCTCGACCGGCGCCGCACCGGTACTGCGGGTGAGGGGAGACGGGATGACGCGGGACACGGGGTGGCGCGGCGGGCCGGAGGGCCGGGCCGTGCTTCTGGTGGCGGGGCTGGCCGATCTGGCGGTGACCACGGCGGGTTCGGTCCTGGGCGAGGTGCGGGGGCTGCTGCGCCGCTCGGACGCCGCGGAGCTCGCGGCGGAGGCCGAGCACGATCTGGCGGCCCGGGGCCGCCTGGCGCTGGACCGGTGGGCCACCGCTCCCCCGGCCCATCTGGAGGTCCTGGCGCGGGAAGTCCTGGCCCGGCAGGCCACCGATGGTGGCTGACCGGTGGGATCCGGCCGCGTTCAGGACGCGGGTCGACGACGTGCTGCACCGGTTCGTCGCGCAGGAGGCGGAGCGGTTCGCGGCCGTCGATGCCGCTCTGGCCCCGGTCGCCGCGCAGCTGGAGTCCTCCGTCGCGCACGGGAAGAGGCTGCGGGCGGCGTTCTGCTACTGGGGCTGGCGGGCCACCGGGCAGCCGGACAGCGAGGCGCTGGTGCGGGCCGCGGCCTCGATGGAGCTGGTGCACGCCGCCGCGGTCGTCCACGACGACCTCATCGACGACAGTCCGCTGCGCCACGGCCGCCCCACGGCGCACGTCGCCCTGCGCGGTGCCGTACGCCGCCGTCCGCGTTCCGCTGCGGCCGGCCGGTCCCTGGCGATGCTCGTGGGGGATCTCCTGATGGGCCTGGCGGGGCAGTTGTTCGCCACCAGCGGCCTGCCGTCGGCGTATCTCGCGCGGGCCCGCCCGCTGTGGGCGGCGCTGGCCCGGGAGCTGATAGCCGGGGAGTGCCTGGAGATCCTGCACACCGGGGCGCCCCCGGACACCGCGGACTCGCTCAAGGTGATCCGGTACAAGACGGCCAAGTACACCGTCGAGCAGCCCCTGTTGATCGGCGGCGCCCTCGCGGGGGCGGGCGACCGGGTGCGGGGCGGCTACTCCGCGTACGGACTTCCCCTGGGCGAGGCGTTCCAGCTGCGGGACGATCTGCTCGGGCTGTTCGGAAGCACCGAGGACACCGGCAAGGCGAACGCCGACGACCTGCGGGGGCGGCGGCCGACGGCGCTGCTGGCGGAGACCTGGCGCGTCGCGGACGCCGACGAGCGGCGGCAGCTGGCCGCCCTGCTGGGCCGGCGCGGTCCGGACGAGGACGGTGTGCGCGCGGTCCGTGAGCTGATGCTCCGGCTCCGGGCACCGGACCGCGTCGAGGACATGATCAGCGCGCGGGTCGAGGAGGCCCTCACCGCGCTGGGCGCACTCGGTCTGCCCGCCCCCGCGTCCGCGGCTCTGACCGCGCTGGCGCACTCGGTGGCGGTCCGTGCGTCCTGACGGCACGCCCGGCGGGCGGCGCGTGTGCGTCCGCCGCGCGTGCGGCCGCCCGAAGGCCCGGTCCGCCGCCGGGCCCCCGCTCTTCTCCCGTCCCCGGTGCGACCGCGTCCGGGACGCCGTGAACCGATCCGAGGAGTCTCACCTTGCGCTACACCGAGTCGTCGTTGAACGCCCTGCGCCGAGCCGGTGACGAGCTCGCCGACGCCACCGTCGCCACGCTCTTCGAGCGCGGGGAGGTGGGGAAGTTCAACACCCTGATGCGTTACGTCTCGACGGCGGGCGCCCCGCTGCCGGACGGGCTGCCCGAGGTCGCCCGGGAGTACCTGGAGGTGACCGCCGCCCCGCCGTCCTGGGTCGACTGGGGCGAGATGGAGAACGCCCGGCTGTTCTTCATCGACAACAACGTGCACATCGCGACCGCGCTGTCCTTCGCCTCCATGCCGGCCTGCTACCTCGTCCCCCATGTGGCGAAGCTGCTGTCGGCCACCCACGGGCTCGCCTACCCCTCGAAACGGATGGCGGAGACGGGCCAGTTCACCGTCCACCTGATGCAGCCGGACGCCTTCGAGGCCGGTGGCCGCTTCGTCCCCGCCGCGCAGAAGGTGCGTCTCCTGCACGCCTCCATCCGCCACCACCTGGAGCGGGAGGAGCGCTGGGACACCGCGGCGCTCGGGACGCCGATCTGTCAGGAGGACATGATCGGCGGGCAGATGTTCTTCTCCCTGCTCGTCCTCGACAGCCTGCACCGCCTCGGGATCCACATGTCGCAGGAGGGCGCCCGGTCCTACTTCTACGCCTGGCGCGTGGTCGGTGCCATGCTCGGTGTCGACCAGGACGCGGTGCCCGGCACGCTCGACGAGGCCCGCGCGTTCCTCGACCTCTACATGCTCCGGCACATGGGGCCGTCGCCGGAGGGCGCGCACCTGACGCGCCAGCTCATCGACCTCTACGAGGAGGTCGTCCCGGGCACGTTCTTCGATCCGGTCGTGTCCGCGCTCATCCGGCATCTGGTCGGCGACACCTGCGGCGACTGGCTCGACGTGCCGCGCACCTCGTGGGACACCCTGGTCAAGGCCGTGCCCCGGCTGCTCGGCGTGCTGGAGACCATCGAGGACCGTTCACCGCTCGGCGCGTGGGCCCTGGACCGGGTCGGCCACTTCACCACCCTCCTCGAACTGTCCTCGCTGACCCGCGGGCGCGTGATGCACTACGCCGTCCCCGAGCAGCTCAGGAAGGAGTACGACGTCTCCGGTCCGCTGCCCCGCACCGAGCGGTGGGTGCCGCCGGAAGCCACGGTCCCCCGGGCAGGCTCCTGAGGTCCGGCGCCGCCCGCCCGGGCACGGCGGGCGGGCGGCGCCGGACCCCGTACGGACGGGGCGCGACCCGGGTCCGTGCCGGGTGCGTCAGCAGACGCCGTCGCCGGGCTTCGGGTTGCCCAGGCCGAACAGCGGTCGCAGCCTCAGGCCGATCCAGGTGCCGGCCAGGGCGACGGCGCCCCAGATCCAGCCGCTCAGGCTCCCCGAAGCGACACCGGCCAGGTAGGCACCGATGTTGCAGCCGCCGGCCAGCCGGGCGCCGATGCCCATCAGTACGCCGCCGAGCACCGCGGCGACGGCGGTGCGCCAGGGGATGCCCCGGTGCAGCGTCCACGTGCCGCCGAGGGCGGCGGCCACCGCGGCACCGATCATGATGCCGATGTCGGTGAGACTCGTCTTGTCGGCCAGCACGGGGCCGGCGAGCATCTCCGCGTTGCCCGGCTTCCGCCACCAGGTCCAGTTCTCCGGGTGGCCGCCGAGCGCGCCCACCAGTTCCGAACCCCACAGGCTGAACGCGCTCGTGACACCCCAGGCGCCGCCGGACACCACCAGCACGCCCGCGCCCAGCAGGGCGAGCGCCAGGGCGCCGACGGCCGGCGGCCAGGAGCCCCGGAGGGCGCGGACCGCGGCGGTGCGTGCCGAGGGTACGGCGCCCAGGGGCGGCGGATTGCGGCGCGCCTGGACGCGTCGCGTGACGGCGACGACCAGCAGCAGCGCGGCGATGGTCACCGCCCACGAGCCGAACCAGCCGATGTGGTCGGACAGGACGACCGGTTCCCAGGCGGGGAGGTCCTTCCAGAGGTCGAACTGCCAGGCGGCGAGGGTGGCGCCCGCGATGAATCCGCCGAGGGTCAGGAGGATGGAGGACTGTCCGGAGCCGACGGCGAAGAGGGTGCCCGAGGCGCAGGCGCCGCCGAGCTGCATCCCGACGGCGAACAGCAGGGAACCGGCGACCAGTCCGGCCCCGATCGATCCCGCGGAGGGGGCGGGCTGGGAGCCGAACAGCCCGGTGCCGCTCCCGATGACCAGGGCGAACAGGGTCGCCGTGGTGCCGAGCAGCAGGGCGTGGGCCCGCAGCCCGCTGCCGTTGCCCACGGCGATGAGCTGGCGCCAGGCGGAGGTGAAGCCGAACCGGGAGTGGAAGAGGGCGGCGCCCAGACCGAGTCCCAGGAGGAGCAGTACGCCCGGTCGGGCCCCGTGCGTGGCCCATACGTACGCGGTCAGGGCCACCGCGAGCAGCCCGGACACGACGAGCGGTGTCCGGCGCACCGGGGGCAGCGGCGGCGCCTCCGGTCGCGGCACCGAGGTGGGGGAAGGGAGGAACAGCGCGGGCCGGGTGCGCGGGGGCGCTGCGGGTCCGGTGGGTGGGGCGGTGGTCACGAAGGGCTCCGGGAAGGTGCGGGGCGAACGGGCTTCACGGGGTGCGGGCGGTGCGGGACGCACGGCGGACGCGGGTTCCGCCGCTTCAGAGTCCGTCGTCGACGCACCACGCCGCGTGCGCGAACAGCGCGAGGCACAGGGTCGGAGCCGGTACAGACATGCGTACGAATATACGGACGGTCTCGCTCCGGATGCTCGGGCGTCTCGCCATCCGGAAGGCCTCCGCGGCCGGGGAGCCGCCCGGCCGCTCGGGGGACGGGCCGTTGACAGGGCCGCGCCGGGGCCACAGACTCGCCGCGCGGTACGTGAAGCAGGTTTCACCTTGCGAACAGAGAGCTCCGGACGGCGGAACCCACCGGGACGCCCGCCTCCTCGGTGAGCCGTACGGGCGCGGACGAGGACTCCCGCGTGACGGTCCCCGGGGACGGCGACACCCCTGACCGAAGGAGAACGAGCCGTGCACACGACCGTGGGGATCATCGGGGCCGGACCGGCCGGGCTGCTGCTGGCGCGCACGCTCCACCGGGCGGGTGTCGACTGCGTCGTCCTGGAGAGCCGCGACCGCGCCCACGTCGAACGGCGGCAGCGGGCGGGCGTCCTCGAACAGTCCACCGTCGACGCCCTGCGCGCGGTCGGGGCCGCCGGACGTCTGGACCGGGAGGGCCTGGTCCACGACGGTGTGGAACTCCGCTGGGAGGGGCGCGCCCACCGCGTCGACTTCCCGTCCCTGGCGAACGGCCGGCGCGTCCGGGTCTACGCGCAGACCGAGGTCGTCAAGGACCTGGTCGCCCTGCACCTGGCCGACGGCGCGGCCCTCCGCTTCGGCGCCGAGGCCCGCTCGGTCGACGGCGCGGACACCGGCCGGCCGACGATCCGCTATACCCAGGGCGGCCGGGACAGGACCCTGACGTGCGACTACGTCGTCGGGTGCGACGGCTTCCACGGGGTGGCCCGGGCGGCGTTCCCCGAAGGGATCCGCCGCACCTACGCGCGTGCGTACCCGTACGCCTGGCTCGGGATCCTGGCCGATGTGGCGCCGTCCTGCGACGAGTTGGTCTACGCCCACTCCCGGCGCGGCTTCGCCCTGCACAGCATGCGGTCGCCCGAGGTCAGCCGGCTGTACCTGCAGGTGCCCCACGGCACGGATCCGGCGGACTGGCCCGACGAGCGGATCTGGGACGAGCTCGACGCCCGGTTCGCACGGGACGGCTGGGAGCTGGCGCGCGGCCCGATCACCTCCAGGAGTGTTCTGCCGATGCGCAGTTCGGTCACCGAGCCGATGCGGTACGGCCGCGTGTTCCTCGCCGGGGACGCCGCGCACATCGTGCCGCCCACCGGGGCGAAGGGCCTCAATCTGGCCGTGGCCGACGTCGTCGTGCTCGGGCGCGCTCTGATCCGGCACCGGACGACCGGTGCGTCCGATCTGCTGGACGCCTATTCCGACACGTGCCTGCGCCGCGTCTGGCGTGCCGAGCACTTCTCGTACGCCATGACCACGATGCTGCACACCGATCCCGCCGGGAGTCCCTTCGACACGCGGCTCCAGATCGCGCAGCTCGACCGCATCGCCGACTCGCCGCACGCCGCGGCCGAGCTCGCCGTGAACTACACGGGCCTGCCGCTGCCGTGACCGCGGGCCGGGCCCTCACCGCACTCCGCAGTTTTATGACGGTGCGTCAAAGAGCTTATGTGCAGGCCCCATTGACACGGACGGAGGCCGACGGGAAACTCGCACGGCTCCGCAGTGGACGTGATTTCACCTGGCGAACAACACTCCCGACCGTGGCACCGCCCGCGCTCCGGGCGGTCCACCCGCCACGCCCCCGTGGCAGAAAGCGAGTGCCTCGTGGCCGCCTCTCCCCCGCCCCCGCCCGACCGCTCCTTCCGGGTCGTCGCTCCGGTCATCGCGCTGTGCTGGCTCGTCGTGTTCTTCGACGGCATGGACGTCACCATCTACGGCGCGACCATGCCGCACCTCCTGGCCGACGAGGCACTCGGCCTCACCCCCGCACTGGCCGGCACCATCGGCAGCTGGACCACCTTCGGCATGCTGGTGGGCGCCCTGGCCGCGGGCACCGTCACCGACTGGCTGGGCCGGAAGCCACTGGTGGTGGGGAGTGTGCTGCTGTTCTCGGCCGGGTCGGCGCTGTGCGCCGTCGCGCCCGGCGCCACCGTGTTCGGGGCCGGCCGCTTCCTGTCCGGGCTCGGCCTGGGCGGACTGATGCCGATCGGGCTCGCGCTGGTCGCCGAGTTCGCCCCGCCGCGCAGGGCCGCCCTGGCCACCGGCCTCATGATGACCTCGTACCACGCGGGCGGCATGGCGGCCACCGGCATCGGGCTCGCCGTGGCCCCCGGACACGGCTGGCGCTGGGTGTTCTGGGCGGGTGCACTGCCCGCCCTGGTCGCGGTGCCGCTGGTGCTGGCCCGGCTCCCGGAGTCCCCGGGGGTGCTCTTCGCACGGGGCCGCCTGGAGCGGGCGTACGCGGTGGCCGACCGCTACCGGCTGGAGCGCCCGGGGACCCGGGAGGCCCCCCGGGCCGGCGCGCGGGGCCGTGCGGCGGCGATCGGCGCGCTGTTCTCCCCCGGCACCCGCTGGGCGACCCCGCTGCTGTGGACCGCGTCCTTCGCGGGCCTCCTCCTGGTCTACGGCGTCTCCACCTGGCTGCCCGAACTGATGCGCGCCACCGGCTACTCCCTCTCCTCCTCGGTCACCTTCCTGATGGTGATCAACGCGGGCGGGATCGTGGGGATGCTGATCGCGGGCCGCGCGGCCGACAGGTTCGGCCCGGTGCGGGTCTCCGCCCTCTGGTTCCTCCTGACCGCGGTCGGCGTCTTCCTGCTCCGGGCGCCGCTCCCGCTGGAAGCGGCGTACACGGTCGTCTTCGTCACCGGCGTCTGGCTGTTCAGCGCCCAGGTGATGGTGTACGCCGCCACGTCACGCGTGTACGCACCCCGCGAACGCGCCACCGGGCTGGGCTGGGTCACGGGCATCGGCCGCACGGGCGCGGTCGTCGGCCCGGCCCTGGGCGGGGCGGTGCTCGCGGGCGGCGACGCGGGGCTCGGCTTCACCACGTTCGCCGTGACCGCCGTGCTGGGCGCCGCGGCGATCTCCCTCGTCCCGGCGGCCCTGGGCGGACGCCGCGACAAGGCCCCCGGTCTCACCCCCGCGACGGACTGAGACCTCTCCCTCTGCGCGGCCCGGTGTCGGGGCGCCGCGTCGCCGGACGCGCCGTTCGCACCCGTGTGCACCAAGATGGGACCTGTCGTAGTCGCGCCTCCCCCGGCCGCGGCCCGCGTACCGGCTTCGGCGGTGCGGGCGGCTCGCGGACCCGGTGACGCGCGGACCGCTGCGGCCGTGTCCGTCGAGGAGGCCCACGTGTCCGACTCAGTTCGTCCCCTGCAAGGCCGTGTCGCCGTCGTGACCGGTGCCGCGCGAGGCGTCGGTGCGGCGGTGGCGCGTGAGCTGGCCCGGCGCGGCGCGGACGTGGCCCTGCTCGGCCGGGAGGAGGCGACTCTCGCCCGGGTCCGGGACGAGATCCCCGGAGCCGCCCGGTGCTGGGAGGTCGACGTGACCGACGACGCCGGCATGAGCCGGGTGGCCGGCGAGGTCCGCGCCCGGATGGGGCCCGCGTCGGTCGTGGTGGCGAACGCGGGACTGGCCGAGGGCGGCCCGTTCGCCGAGTCCGACCCGGTGACCTGGCGGCGCGTCGTCGAGGTCAACCTGATCGGCAGTGCCATCAGCGCACGCGCCTTCCTCCCCCAGCTGCGGGAGACACGCGGGTACTACCTGCAGGTCGCCTCGCTGGCCTCCATCGGGGCGGCCCCCCTGATGAGCGCCTACTGCGCCTCCAAGGCGGGCGTCGAGTCGTTCGCCCACTCGCTGCGCGCCGAGTACGCCCACGAACACGTCGGGGTGGGCATCGCCTACCTGAACTGGACCGACACGGACATGATCCGGGACGCGGACGAGCACCCCGTGCTGCGGGAACTGCGGGCGCACATGCCCCGGCCGGCACGCAAGGTCTACCCGGTGGGGACCGTGGCGGGACGGCTGGTGGACGCGGTGGAGCGGCGCAGCGCGGCGGTGTACGCACCGGCCTGGCTCCGTGCCACCCAGGCGGTGCGCGCCGCGATGCCGCCGGTGGTCACCGCGCTCTCGAAGCGGGAGATCCCCCGGCTCCAGCGGGAGACGCCGTTCGAGGGCACGGGCCTGCTGGGAGCCGGCGGTCTCGCGGACCTGGACGGTGCGGGCCGCGCGCAGCGGTAGACGGGCTGCCGCCCGGCCCCTCCGCCGTCGCCGATCCGCCGGTCAGGTGATGTCGGCCGTGGACACGCGTGACCCCGGGGGACGCGGGGGGAGATGTGTCGCACCGACCGTCCCCTGCCGCAGGAGCTCCCATGCCGCCCCGGTCCTCCACTCCCCGCTACACCGTCCCCGGTCTCAGCACCAAGGACGGCGGGCGGCTGATCGACCTGTTGGGCATGCGTCTGCACGCCCTGAACGACCTGGCGCTCACGCTCAAGCACATCCACTGGAACGTGACGGGGCCGCACTTCATCGCCGTCCACGAGATGCTGGACCCGCAGACGCTGGCGGTCCGGGACATGGCGGACGCCACGGCCGAACGCATCTCGGCCCTGGGCGGTGTGCCGCAGGGCACCGCGGGCGTGCTGGTCACCGAGCGGACCTGGGACGACTACAGCGTGGGGCGGGCCGACGCGATCGCCCACCTCGGGGCGCTGGACCTCGTGTACACGGGCATCATCGGGGACCACCGCAAGGCGGCCGCGAAGGCGGCCGCCGTGGACCCGGTCACCGAGGACCTGCTCATCGAACACCTCCGCGCCCTGGAGCAGTTCCAGTGGTTCGTCCGGGCCCACCTGGAGAACAGCGCCGGGGCGCTCGCCACGACGGACGCGCGCAGCGAGAAGCAGGCCGCCGCCGCAGCCGGGACGTCACGGTCGATCCCGGCGAAGCAGACGGCCAGCCCCCGGCGGACGGCCAAGAAGACCGGAGTCACCAAGCGCGGCAAGTGAGCCCGCGGCCGGCCCGCACCCGGTGCGGGCCGGGCCGGACCGCGGGCCCCTGGATCACCGGGTCACGGTCCACTTCTGGGCGGCGGCACCGGTGCACGTCCAGATCTGCAGCCTGGTGCTGTTCGCACTGTTGCCTCCGGTCACGTCCAGGCACTTGTCGGCCTGCGGGTTGACGATGTCGCGGGCGGCCGGTGTGGCCCACTGCTGCGCCGCCGATCCGTTGCAGTCCCACAGCTGGACCTTCGTCCCGTCCGCCGTGCCGCCGGACGCCACGTCCAGGCACTTGCCCAGCGCCCGGATCGTGCCGTCGCCGCCCACCGTCCACCGCTGCGCGGTCGTGCCGTTGCAGTCGTACAGCTGTACCGGCGTGCCGTTCGCCACCGCGCCCGCGGCCACGTCCACGCACTTGCCCGCCAGCCCCGTGATGGGGCCGCCGCCGCCCGGCTGGCCGCTGTCGCCGGTGACGCGGACGTAGTCGACGAGGAGCTGCTGCGGGAAGACCGTGCTGCCGTCGGGGTCGCCCGGCCAGTAGCCGCCGACGGCGAGGTTCAGGATGACGAAGAAGGGCTTGTCGAAGACCCACTGCCGCCCGCCGAGGTCGGCGGGGGTGCGGCGCTGGTAGACGGTGCCGTCGACGGACCAGGTGATGGAGTTCGGGCTCCAGTCGACCGCGAACGTGTGGAACGCGTCGGCGAACGCCTGGCCGCCCGGCAGGCTGTACCCCGCGCCGATGCCGCCGCTGCCGGAGTAGCCAGGGCCGTGCAGGGTGCCGTGGACGGTGCCCGGCTCGAAGCCGACGTTCTCCATGATGTCGATCTCACCGCTGTTGGGCCAGCCGACGCTGCCGATGTCGGTGCCCAGCATCCAGAAGGCGGGCCAGATGCCCTGTCCGCGCGGGATCTTCATCCTGGCCTCGACCCGGCCGTACGTGGTGCTGAACTTGCCGGAGGTGTTCAGCCGGGCCGAGGTGTACTCGCACCGCCCGTACCAGCACTGATAGTTGCCCGGGTTCTCCTTGCGCGCGGTGATGACGAGGTTGCCCTGGCCGTCGAGCACGGCGTTGCGATTGCCCGCGGTGTAGTACTGCCGCTCGTGGTTGTTGACGTTGTCGCCGGTCTCGATCTGCCACTTCGCGCCGTTGACGGCGGAGCCGGCGGCTCCGTCGAACTCGTCGGAGAACGTGACGGCGGCGGCCGCCGCCGTGCCGGCGGACCGTTCGGCGGAGCTGGTCGCGGGGGTGGGCGCGCTCAGCGCCGGCCCGGTGGACAGGGTCGCGAGGCCGAGCACCATGACGAGGGACAGGACCAGGCGCCGGGGCAGGCGGGAGGATCTCATGCCGCTCCCTTCGGGGAGTGAGGGATCGACATGGGCATGTCAGATCCGAGTGGGTGGGGCGGACCGCGCCGAGCACTCCCCGCACGCCGCGAACCGGGCGGACGGGGAGGGCGGAAAGGGAGCCGGAGGCTTCGTTCACTACGTGATTTAAGGAAGGAGCACCGAACGTGTCAAGGACTTGGTCTGGACCGGAGATCCAGGCTCCTCCCGGCGTTCCGGCCGACGGCCGAAAAGCGCGGCAGGCCGGGAGGAGCGGCGGGCCGCCGCACCTCGGGCGGGTCCGCCCGGAAGGCGCCCGCGGGCACCGGCCGGGACGTCACGCGGTTGGCCGGTTCCGCACCTCGCACCCCGGGACCGCCCCGGCCCGGCGCACGGACCACCCGGGTGCGACCGGGGGTGCGGATCGGCCCGGGGTGCGGCGATGACCGGTCGCGTCGTGGAGACTTGAGGGACCGGCGGCACACCGCCGCCGGTGCACGGCGTCAGCCGGCACCCGGAAGCCGCGGCAGCGGCTCCGCGTCCCGCTGGAGCACCGGACCGGGGCAGACGAGGGGGCCACGATCAACACCGCCGAAACGGGCCGGCATCCGCTGGACTCCAGCAGTGTGGCGAACGCGAAGAGGACCGTCCTCGAACTCCTGGTGCGGGCGGGCATGTTCCGGGAGGAGGCCGAGGAGCTCGTGGCCCTCGTGGAGGCCGGGGCGCTCGCGGACGCGCACGGGGAGATCGGGGAGCCGCAGGGCGCCCCCGCCAGGAGCGGCGAGGCGTACGGCAGCGGCTGGCACGACGGCGGCCTGGCCGTGCGCGACGCACTGGGCCGCGTCGCCCAGCGTGCGCTGGACCGCGCCCTGGGCCCGGCGCTGCCCGGATCTCCCGGAGCCGTCGCACGCGACCGCCACCCCGTCGGGAGGGTGGACGTGGAGCGGGCGAAGGTCGCCGTGCTGCCGCTCTATCTCGCGTTCAGCGACCTGTCCTCGCTCGACCCCGAGGTGTCGGACGAGGTCCTGACCGCGGTGCTCGGCACCATGAACGTCGTGGGCCGGGTGGGGTACGCCGGACAGCTGGAGCAGTTCACCGGCTCCCGCCGGGACCGGCTGGCCCGGCTGTACGCGCGGTTCGGGCCGCAGAGCCGCACCGCCGTGCACGGCCGCTACTCCCTCCTCCACTCCCCCACGAGCATCGCCGTGCTCGAACGCCTGGTCGCCGCCCCGGCGGCGATCCGGGCGGAGTGGGAACACGCGGAGCTTCCCCCGGCGTGGCTGGACGGCCTGGTGAGCGCCTGGGACGCGGCGGAGGACCCGCCGGGCCGGACGCCCTCGTCCCCCGCCTGAGCGGCGGAGAGCGCGGGGGGCCGTCGGGCCGTCAGCCGGAGGCGGGCTCCTCGGAACGGGCACGGGGAAGGCTGAAGACGAAGCGGGTGCCGGGGGTGTGAGCGGTGTCGAGGCCGATGGTGCCGCCGTGGTACTCCACGATCTTCTTGCAGAGGGCGAGCCCGATGCCGTTGCCCGGATAGGTCTCACGGGTGTGCAGGCGCTGGAAGATCACGAAGATCTTCTCGGCGTACCCCGGGCCGATCCCGATGCCGTTGTCGCTCACGGCGAACCGCCGCAGGCCGCCGCCCTCGGCGTCCTCCGGTTCCAGGACGGCGATATGGATCCGGGGCACCACGCCGGGGGTGCGGAACTTCACGGCGTTGGAGATCAGGTTCTGCAGCAGCACGCCGAGCTGGGTCGGATCGCCGTGGACCACCGGGAGCGGGTCGTGGGTGAGCACGGCGCCGCTCTCCTCGATGATCAGACCGAGGGAGCCGGTGGTACGGCGCAGGACCGCTTCCAGGCTGACGTCGGCGTCCTCGGCGTGCAGACGGCCGACGCGGGAGAAGTCGAGGAGGTCGCCGATGAGGGTCTGCATCCGGTTGGCGCCGTCGACCGCGAACGAGATGTACTGCTTCGCCCGGTCGTCGAGCTGTTCCGCGTAGCGGCGTTCGAGCAGCTGGCAGAAGCTCGCGACCTTGCGCAAGGGCTCCTGGAGGTCGTGGGAGGCCACGTAGGCGAACTGTTCCAGCTCCTCGTTGGAGCGGCGCAGCTCGGTGGCCTGTTCGTCGAGCCGGGCCCGGGCGCGGTCGCTGAACTCCAGCTCCCCGGCGAGCCGGCGCCGCATCCCGTCCACGTCCCTGGCCAGTGCCCGCAGATCGGCGGGGCCGGAAGCGGCGATGGTGTGCCCGAACCGGCCGTCCGCGATCTCCCGGACATCGGTGCGCAGCCGGTCCAGTGGCCCCTGGACGCCCCTGCGCAGGCCGGCGAAGGCGAGCCCGATGAGGGCGAGGACGACGCAGGCGATGGCGGTGAACACCGTGTTGCGCAGGGTGCGGGCCGCCTCCAGGTCGCCGAGGGCCCGGTCCCGCTCGGCCTCGATGCGGTGCTGCTGCTCGGTCAGCGAGGCCCGCAGCCGGTCGAAGGCGGGCTTGCCCGACTCGGTGCGCTGCTGGGCGGAGGCCGTGGGGTCGGACGCCTCGCCGACGGGGCGGGCGGTGGTGGCCTGCCAGCGCTCGGAGTCCTCGCGCACCCGGGCCAGATCCGCCGTCGCCCGTACGTCGCCCTCGGTCAGCCGCGCCAGTTCGGCCGCCGCGGCACGCTCCTGGGCGACGCCGTCCCGGTACGGCTGGAGGAACGCGGGCTTCCCCGTCACGGCGTACCCGCGGATCCCGGTCTCCTGGTTGACGAGGGCGCTCTCCATGCGCACGGAGGCGATGAGGGCGGGCGACCACCGGTCGGTCAGCCGCCTGTTGACGTCGGTGGCGTGGGCCAGGACCCAGACCCCGCAGCCGGTCAGGGCGAGCAGGAGCACCAGCACCGCCGCGGAGCCGGCACCCAGCCAGCCCCGGGTGGTCCAGCCGTCCCCGGCCGGCCCGGACGGCGCTGTCGCCGGGGTCCGCCGGACGCTGTCGGTCTCCACGCCGGGTCCCCCTCCCTGGCCCGGCCGCGTGCCGGGGCGGCGTCACCTTACCTCTGAGGACAACCATGGTTGTCGAGGGGGTCCCCCGGCGTCTACGGTGCACCCATGGCGGAAGAGATCAGGGCGGGCTCCGAGCGGGAGGACATGGCCGAGCGCGCTCGGCAGGCGGTCGCCGAGGCCGCCCGGAAGCTCGCCCTCGCCTCGGCCGGGCCGGACGGCGGCCGGCCGGCTCCGGAGGACCTCCGCAGCGACGCCCTGGCGTCGCTGCACGCCCTCGCCCACCTGAGCCGGGCCGTCGAGGAGTGCGCGGCCCTGGCCGCCCGGACCGCCGCCCGGGAGGGTGCGGGCTACCCCCAGCTGGGCAGGGCCTGGGGGGTCAGCCGCCAGGGTGCCCGCAAGCGCTGGCCCGGTCTCGTCTTCACCGCACGCCCCGCATCACGACCGCTACCCCACGATCAGACCCGGAGCTCGCTCATGAACGGCCTCGCCCCCCGCACGTACACCGTCCTGCTCGTCGAGGACGACATGGCCGACGCCATGCTGATCGAGGAAGCCCTGACCGAGCACGGGATGGCGCGGGGGATCCACCGGGCCGACGACGGGGTCGCGGCGCTGGAACACCTCCGCGACCCGCACACCGAACGGCCCGACCTGATCGTCCTCGATCTCAACATGCCCCGCATGAACGGCCGCGAGCTGCTGAACGTGCTGAAGAACGACGCCTCCCTGTCGAGCATCCCGATCGTCGTGCTGACCACGTCCGCGGCGCCGGACGACGTCGAGGACGCCTACCGGCAGCACGCCAACGCCTACGTCACGAAGCCCGTCAACCTCGACGACTTCATGCAGACCGTGCAGAGCATCGACTCCTTCTTCCTGGACACCGCCACGACGCTCCCGCACCACCCGGGCGGCGGCGAGGCCTGACGGCGGGGCGGGCCCGCGCCCCGCCCCGGCCGGCCCCGGGCGGCTACTCCGTCGCCGTGGGCCGCCGCGTCGCCTCCGTGGCGTCGCCGGGGTCGTCCAGCGGGCGCAGCCGGTAGGTGTAGGAGTAGTCCCGGTCCGCGAAGAGCTTGTACTCGTCGTGGGTGTGCGCACCCCAGCTGTCGTCCCCGCCGACGCCCATCTGCCGGTGGTTCAGTCGCAGTACGACGTCCTCGCGCGGCGTCAGCTGGTAGTCGTGGCGGGCGCCCGCCGACAGGTCCTCCGGCGTGAAGTGCGAGGCGTTGAACTCGATCAGCGGCTCGCCCGCCACGAGCAGTCCCCGGCCGGTGCGGTCCGTCAGCGCGACCCAGCGCACGTCGGTCCGGTTGCCGTTCTCCTGCGGGCGGACGTAGGGGGTCCAGTGCTCGGCGACGGTGGCGGAGTACAGCCCCACGTCGGTGCCGTCGTTGCGGTCCCAGTGGTTCTCCTCCGGGCCCCGGCCGTAGTAGTGCAGGCGGTCCAGACGGCCGGGCAGGAGGAGCAGCGAACCGACCTCGGGGATGTAGGGCAGGCCGGAGTCACCCGGGTGCAGGGTGTGGTCGACCTTGATCTCCCCGTTGCCGAAGACGGTGTACGTGGTGGTGTACGCCGACTCCGTCGTGGTGGGCAGGGTGCCGCTGACGGCGATCTCGACCGCCCGGTCCCGCAGGGAGCGCACCTCGAACCCCGTCACCCTCCGGGCGTCGCCCGCGTGGCGCCAGGTGGCGTTCCGGGCGGGCTGGCCGTTGCCGATGTCGTTGTCGGTGGGGGCCCGCCAGTAGTTGGGGGCGGGCCCCGAGGTGATCAGCCGCCGGCCGCCCGCCGCGTAGGAGGTGATGAGGCCGCTGGTCCTGTCGACCGTGACGGAGAAGCCGTCGCCGGTCACCGTGACGGACCCCTCGTCCTCGCGGTGGCGGAGCGCCGGCACGGAGTCCAGGGGCCGGGGCGTCACGGCCGGGCTGCCCGCGTCGAGGGGCAGGTGGTGCCGGGCCACCTCGAATCCGGCCTCCGCCCAGGCCGTGGCCTGCCTGGTGGTGAAGGACAGCTGGACGGCGTACTCGGTCCCCGGGGCGGGGTGTCCGGGCAGGGTGAAGGGGAGGGTGATGTCCTTCGCGGACAGCGGCGCGATGTCGAGCTGGGCGCGTGTCAGCCGCCCGCGCTGCACCGCCTTGCCGTCGGCGAGGAGGGTCCAGCCGCCGTCGAGTTCGCGGAGGTGGGTGAACAGGTACTCGTTGGTGACGGTGAAGCGGCGGGAGGCGCTCCGGCCGGCCGCCGTCACGCCGACCGCCTGGAGGATCCGCTTGATCTCCGCGGCCTTGCCGGTGTGCGCGCGGTCCGCGGTGACGATGCCGTCGGCGCTGAAGCAGCCGTCGTTCGGCTGGTCCCCGAAGTCGCCGCCGTAGGCGAGGAACGTCGGCGCGGAGGGACGGACCTCCTCGAGGCCGACGGTCGCGGCGTCGAACCAGAGCCGCACGTCCGCGTCGTCCGGGCCGCGGTCCTCGGAGGCGAGCTCGGCCGCGGTCAGGGCCCGGGCGTGCACGCGGGCCCGCCGGACGGTGCCGCTGAACTCCCGGGTGGAGTGCTCCGCGTCGGTGGCGAGGGTGACCGGCGCGTCGTTGCTGTCGGGCCGCCGGGCGTCGGCCCTGGTGGCCCTCACCCTGCCGTCGACGTACAGGGTGAGGGTGGACGCCGCCTCGTCGAAGACGCCCGCGATGTGGTGCTCGGTGCCGGTCCAGTCCGGCGGCAGCTCCCAGCTCGCGGTGATCCACCGGCCGCCGGAGTGGACGAAGAACTCCAGGTCGCCGTCGGTCTGCTTCAGCGCGTACTGGGTGTCGCCCTTGGCGAGGATGGGCTGGTGGCGTCCGGTTGTCCGCTGGGTGATCCAGGCCTCCAGCGTCAGTGAGCCGGTGAGGTCGAGGCCGGCGTCGGCGGCGAAGGCCGTGCCTCCGGAGACTCCGCGGTCCCGGTCGAAGGTGCCGCTGGGCGCGAGAAGCTCCCCGGTCACCGCGCCGGGTCCGGTCTCCGTGAACAGCTTGCGGGTCGGTGTGGGCCAGGTGAGTGCCTGGTCGGCGAAGTCCCAGATCCAGCCGCCCTGCAGGACGTCGTGCGCACGGATGACGTCCCAGTACTTCTTGAAGTTGCCGCTGGAGTTGCCCATCGCGTGGGAGTACTCGATCAGGACGAAGGGCCGGGTGTCGGCGGTGTCCCGGGCCCGCTCCTCGACCTGGGCGGGGCGGGTGTACATCTCCGAGCGGATGTCGCTGATGCCGGGCCGGTCGTCGCCCTCGTACTGGATGACGCGGGTGGGGTCGTAGGAGCGGATCCAGTCGTGCATGGCGACGAAGGCCGAGCCGGTGCCGGCCTCGTTGCCGAGCGACCAGATGACGGCGGAGGCGTGGTTCTTGTCGCGGTGGACCATGTTCCTGGCGCGGGCCACGCACGCCTCGGTCCAGTCGGCGTGGTTCCCCGGGTACTCCTCGCGGATGCCGTGCGTCTCCAGGTTGGTCTCGTCCACCAGGTACAGGCCGTACTCGTCCGCGAGCTCCAGCCACAGCGGGTTGTTCGGGTAGTGGGAGGTGCGGACGGTGTTCATGTTCAGCCGCTTGATCAGCCTGATGTCCTCGGTCATGTCCGCGCGGGTCAGCGACATGCCCCTGTCGGGGTGCATCTCGTGCCGGTTCGTGCCCCGCAGCGAGACGGGCCTGCCGTTGACGCGCATCAGCCCGTCCCGGAGCGCGAACTCGCGGAGGCCCACCCGGTGCGACAGCGTCTCGGTCACCCGGCCCGCCGGGTCGCGCAGCCGCAGGACGGCGGTGTAGAGGTTCGGGTGCTCGGCGGACCACAGCTCGGGTTTCGGGACGGCCCGGGAGGCCCGTACGGTCACGTCGCTCCCGGCCGCGGCCGGGCCGAGGTCGACGGGCTGCCGCAGCGGCCGGGACCAGACGGGGTGTCCCCCCGCGTCGTAAAGCTGGGTCTCGACGGTGTACGCCCCCGTCCCGCCCGCGCTGCCGTAGGCACGCACGGAGGCGGTGACGGAGAGCTCGGCGGTCGTCCAGTCGTCGCCGAGCGGGGTGTCGAGCTTGAAGTCCCGCAGGTGGACGGTGGGGGTGGAGAAGAGGTGGACCGAGCGGAAGATCCCGCTCAGTCTGATCATGTCCTGGTCCTCCATCCAGTCGCCGTCGGAGAAGCGGTAGACCTCCACGGCGATCTGGTTGCGGCCCCGGCGCAGGTGCGGGGTGATGTCGTACTCGGCGGAGGTGTAGGAGTCCTCGCGGTAGCCCACCGGCTCGCCGTTGATCCACACGTAGTGGGCGGACTTCACGCCCTCGAAGTGCAGGAAGACCCGCCGCCCGTCCCAACTGCGGGGGACGGTGAACGTGCGGCGGTACTGGCCCACCGGGTTGTAGCGGGTCGGCGCGAAGGGCGGCTGCGCCTCCTCGCCCAGGCCGTTGGCCCCGGCCCAGGGATAGGTGATGTTGGTGTAGATCGGGAAGTCGTAGCCGTGCAGCTGCCAGCAGGACGGCACCGGGAGGGTGTCCCAGGAGCGGTCGTCGAGGTCGGTGCGGAAGAAGTCGGCGTCCCGGTCGTCCGGCCGGTCGGCGTAGGCGAACTTCCACGTCCCGTCGAGGTCGAGCCGCCACGGGGAACGCGTCCGGTCGCAGGCCAGGGCCTGGCGCACGTCCGCGTACGGCATGAGCGTGGTGTGGGGCGGCTCCGAACCGATGTCGAAGAGCGCGATGTTGTTGTTCCACTCCGGAAAGCCGTTGGCCGGCGGGGCACCGCCGGTGGCGGCGGGGCCGGGCTGTGCGGCTGCCGCGGGGGACGTCGCGGCCGGGAGCGCGGCGAGGGCGAGCGCGCCGAAGCCGGCTGCGCCGCCCTCCAGGATCCTGCGGCGGCTGACGCTGCGGGGCTGCTGGGCGGGCTGGTGCGGGGAGGACGAGTGCTGCATGGCGGAGGACCCCTCGGGATGGCCGTGCCGCGTGCGCCGGTGTGGCGCACGGCGCGTGGGCGTGTCGTGTTCCGTGCGGTGCCGTCGTGGTGCCGTGCGGGACTCAGGGCCCGGACCTGCTCCGGTGGCCGTGCTCGCCGGCCCGGTCGTGTCCGCCGTCGGCCGGTGTGGCGCTCCTGGACCTCATGTCGATGCGGCTCCTCGTGGGGAAGTTGCCTCTTCGTCACGTTCGAGATCTCGTCATGCGTCCGAAATCCTGCCGAGACGGTAGTGACGCCTGATGCGGGGTGTCAACGGTCGTGCACAGCGGGTGTTCCCCGGTCCCCGGCCGGCCGACCGGCCACCGGCGGCACCGGGAACCGGCCGGGCGGGACTTCGGGACGGGCGGGTGCACGCGGGAAGGCCGGCTCGGTCGTGCCGAGCCGGCCTGTCAGGTGCGCCGTGGAGCGACCTCGGGGCGGAACCCTCAGATGGTCGCGGTGTCGATCACGAAGCGGTAGCGGACGTCGCTGTTCAGCACACGCTCGTACGCCTCGTTGATCTCGGAGGCGCCGATCAGTTCGATCTCGGCACCGAATCCGTGCTCGGCGCAGAAGTCGAGCATGTCCTGGGTCTCCTGGATGCCGCCGATGCCGGAACCCGAGAGGGACTTGCGTCCGCCGATCAGGGAGAAGAGGTTGACGGAGATGGGCTCCTCCGGGGCGCCGACGTTGACCAGCGCACCGTCCGTCTTGAGCAGGGACAGGTAGGAACCGAAGTCCAGCGGCGCGGACACCGTGGACAGGACGATGTCGAACGAGCCGCGCAGGGACTCGAAGGTCTCCGGGTCGCTGGTGGCGTAGTAGTGGTCGGCACCGAGCTTCAGGCCGTCCTCCTGCTTGCGCAGCGACTGCGACAGCACGGTCACCTCGGCGCCCAGAGCGTGCGCGATCTTGACGGCCATGTGCCCGAGGCCGCCCATGCCGACGACGGCGACCTTCTTGCCGGGGCCGGCGTTCCAGTGCTTCAGCGGCGAGTACGTGGTGATGCCCGCGCAGAGCAACGGCGCGGCCTCGTCCAGGGACAGGCCGTCCGGGATGCGGAGCGTGTACTTCTCGTCCACGACAATGTGCGTGGAGTAGCCGCCGTAGGTGCGCTCGCCCTGGCGGTCCAGGGCGTTGTACGTGCCGGTGTTGCCCTCGGCGCAGTACTGCTCCAGGCCGGCCCTGCAGTTGTCGCACTCACGGCAGGAGTCGACCATGCAGCCGACCCCCACGCGGTCGCCCACGGCGAACTTGGTGACGCCGGGGCCGGTCTCGGTGACGACACCGGCGATCTCGTGGCCGGGGACCATCGGGAACAGGCCCTCGCCCCAGCCGTCGCGGGCCTGGTGGATGTCGGAGTGGCAGATCCCGGCGAACTTGATGTCGATCAGGACGTCGAACTCGCCGACCGCCCGACGCTCGATGGTGGTGCGCTCCAGCGGAGCCTTCGCCGAAGGGGCGGCGTACGCGGCGACAGTGGTCATGCGGAATTCTCCTAGGGAGTGGTCCTGCGCCCGGCGGCTTCCCGCCGGGCGTCTTCCAGCGTGCCCCGGTTCGCGGCTCCCGCCCAGGCCACCGTCCTGCCTACGACCAGTGGTCCTACTACTGACGGGGTCAGGATGACGTGCGTACGACCGTGGATACTGGACCCATGGAGGAGCAGCCTGTGACCGAACGGCAGCCCGGCGGTGAGCACGGTCCCACCGGTGGCCGGACTCCCGGTGGGAGTGCCGGGCCGGGCCTGGACCGGCGGGCCGAGCTGAGCGAGTTCCTGCGCAGCCGCCGCGCCCGGCTGAAGCCGGAGGACGTGGGCCTGCCCGACTTCGGGCGGCACCGCAGGGTGCCGGGGCTGCGCCGCGAGGAGCTGGCCCAGCTGGCGGGCGTGTCCGTGGCCTACTACACCCGCCTCGAACAGGGCAACGGCCAGAACGTCTCCGGGGAGGTGCTGGGCGCGATCGCGTCCGCACTGCGGCTGACGCACGCGGAGCAGGCCCACCTCATGCACCTCGCGAAGCCGAAACGGCACCGGAAGAAGCCGTCGGCCCGGCAGCAGCGGGTGCGCGGGGCCCTCGGACGGCTGCTGGACACGATGGACGGCGTCCCGGCGTACGTCGTCGGGCGGCGCTCGGAGATCCTGGCCTGGAACCGCATGGCCGCCGCGGTCTTCGGCGACTGGTCCCGGCTCCCGCCGCCGGAACGCAACTGGGCGCGGCTGGTGTTCCTCGATCCGGAGTACCGGGAGCTGTTCGTCGAGTGGGACCAGAAGGCCTCGGACATCGTCAGCTATCTGCGGATGGACGCCGGCTGCCACCCCGACGACCCGCGTCTCTCCGCTCTGGTCGGCGAGCTGTCCGTGAAGAGCGAGGAGTTCCGGAGGCTGTGGGCCAGGCACGACGTCAAGGAGAAGACCCACGGCGTCAAGCGTGTGCAGCACCCGCTGGTGGGTGAGCTCTCGCTCGCGTTCGAGACGTTCACGCTGCCCGACGACGCGGAGCAGTCGGTGGTCGCCTATCACGCGGAGCCCGGCTCGGCGTCCGCGGAGGCACTGCAGCTGCTCGCGAGCTGGGGCACGGACGCCACCCGGGCGGGCACCTCCGCCACCGGTCGGCGCTGAGCCGCTTCGGCACCGGGGTCCGTCCGCGCCGGAGGCCGGTCACCGGGTCCGGAAGAATGGGCCCATGAGAATCGTCGACGCGCAGGTCTTCGTCACCAGCCCCGGCCGCAACTTCGTCACCCTCAGGCTGACGACCGACGAGGGGCTCACCGGGCTCGGTGACGCCACGCTCAACGGCCGGGAACTGTCGGTGGTGAGCTATCTGCGGGACCATGTGGTGCCCCTCCTCGTCGGGCTGGATCCGCACCGGATCGAGGACACCTGGCAGTCCTTGTACCGGGGCGCCTACTGGCGGCGCGGACCGGTGACGATGGCGGCGATCGCGGCGGTGGACGTCGCGCTGTGGGACATCAAGGCGAAGGCGGCGGGCCTGCCGCTCTACCAGCTCCTCGGCGGCGCGAGCCGGGACCGGGTGGGGACGTACGGCCACGCCCAGGGACGTGACGTCCCCGAACTCCTCGACTCGGTCCGGGCCCGTCTCGCCGAGGGCTATCCCGCCGTCCGCGTCCAGTCCGGCATCCCGGGCCTGAAGGCGGTGTACGGCGTGTCGGACACCGCCGCGGACGGCTCCCCCGTGCTGCACCAGCAGGTCAGGCCGCTGGTGGAGGACTGGGACACCGACGCCTACCTCCGCCACATGCCCGCGGTGGTGGAGGCGGTGCGCGCCGAGTTCGGCCCCGGACTCCCCCTGCTGCACGACGTCCACCACCGGCTCACCCCCCTCCAGGCGGCCCGGCTCGGCAAGGACCTGGAGCCGTACCGGCTGTTCTGGCTGGAGGACTGCACCCCGGCGGAGAACCAGGAGGCCCTGCGCACGGTACGCCGCCACACCACGACACCGCTGGCCGTCGGCGAGGTCTTCAACACGGTCCACGACTACCAGGGCCTGATCACCGAGCAGCTGATCGACTACGTGCGCTCGGCCGTGACCCACTTCGGCGGCGTCACCCCCCTGCGCAAGCTGATCGACTTCGCCGCGCAGTACCAGATCAAGAGCGCGATCCACGGGCCGGAGGACATCTCCCCGGTGGGGATGGCGGCCGCGGTCCATCTGGACCTGGCCGTGCACAACTTCGGGATCCAGGAGTACTCGGGTCACACCCCGCTCACCGAGGAGGTGTTCCCGCACGCGTACACCTTCGAGGACGGCTGGCTGCACCCGGGCGAGGCACCGGGCATCGGGGTGGACTTCGACGAGGCGCTGGCGGCCGCGCACCCCTACGCGGCGGCCTACCTTCCGGTCAACCGGCTGCAGGACGGGTCGGTCCACGACTGGTGACCGGCCCGGGGTCTGCTGCCCGCACCATGGACAACACGCCGCTCCTGCCGTTACGTTCTCCGATGGTTCGACAACGATGTCACGACGCCTCTCCCAAGGAGCAGTGATCGCCGATGGTGTCCCGGAGAACCCTTCTGCACGCAGGCGGAGCGGCCCTCGCGGCCGGCGGGCTGGGAATCTCCCTGCCGGACGGGGCCGGGGCGGCCCCCGCGGCGCGGCTGCTGCCGTCGTTCGGCCGGCCCACGCACCTGGACGTGGCCGACGTCAGCCGGCTGGACGGGGCCGACCAGCTGCTGCTGACCACGCTTCAGGGGGTGGTCAACCGGCGCCGTCCACGGCTCTACTTCAACTTCGACGCCGGTGAGGTCGATCTCAAGTGGCTGCCCGGGACCGGCGCCGCGGTCACGCGCCACGGCAACGCACTCGACCTCGTCGCCCGCCACCGCGGCGAGATCCGGGGCGCGGTCCTGCACGACCCCGCCGTCCCGGACTCGGTGAACGTGGCGACCACGCTCGCCGGACTGGAGGACGCCGTCGTCGCGACGGCGGAGCAGGCACGCGCGCACCGGCTGGACACCGTCGCCGATCTGCGGGGCCGGTTCGACCGGGACGACGTGCTCGCCACCTACCGCTGGCAGCTGGACCACCTGTTCCCACGCTGCACCCCGACCCTGCTGGCGGGACTCCCGCCCACCCGGACCGTGCGGACCGAGGACGTGCGGTGGCGCGAGATCACCCGGGAGACCCGGCGCATCCGCGACGCGTCGAACCGGCGGCTGCGCACCTTCGACCTGAGCCCGGAACTCGCCGGTGGGGACGGTGTCTACCTGCGCTTCGAGGACGCGCTCGGCGACGACGGCTGGGGTTCGTCGGTCGGGTCGGTCGAGGTGAGGACCGACGACGGCCGGGTGCTCGCCTCCTTCGCCCCCGGCACGCCCGGCGAGGCGCCGTACCTCTTCGACGGCTCCGGTTCCTCCCTCGGGGCGGAGGGCAACCGGTTCTGCGACGGCGCGGGGTACTTCGTCTACCGCTTCGCACCGGAGGCCGGCACACGGCGGCTCTCGGTCGAGGTCGACCTGTGGAACCAGTTCCTCGTATCCGTCACCACCACCGCGCCCACCAGGGTCGAGCCGTTCCCCTACTTCCGCGACTACACCGTCGCGAGCCGGGCCATGGTGCTCTGGCTGCCCCCGTCCGGTGACACCGGAGAACTCCTCGACGAGGTCTTCTCCCGGGTCGAGCCGACCACTCCCTACGCCGGCTGGTTCTCCGACGACGTGGCGGGAGAGTGGGGCGGCGTCGACCGGGCCTCCCGGCACGGTGTCGAGGTGGTGCCGGCGGACTTCTACATGAACGGCACCGTGCACGCGGGCGTCCCTGCGGAGCTCTCCGGCACGGTCCCGCCGAGGCCGAGGACGACGCTCCGCAACCGCGTCTATCTGACCCTGACCGTCGGCGAGGGCGACAACGTCCAGTACTGCCAGCGCCGCATGCGCCACCTCTGGGACGATCCGAAGAGGGGGCTCGTCCCCGTCAACTGGACCGTCAGCCCGCTGCTCGCGGACATCGGTCCGGCGCTGCTGGCGTACTACCGGAGCACCGCCACCGACAACGACCTGCTGATCGCGGGTCCCTCCGGCGCCGGCTACACCTACCCCGGCTCCTGGCCCGAGGACGCCCTGGACGCCTACACCGAGCTGACCGGGCGCCTGCTGCGCAGGACCGGCATGGACCTCGTCTACGCCTACAACCCCCGCACCGCGGCGGGCGACGGGTGGATCCCCTTCGACGAGCGCGTGGCCCGGTCCTACCGGAGGAACACCCCGGTCCGCGGCGTCATCCAGTCCTGGGAGACCGGCGACCTGCGGGCGAGCCCGGCGGGGCTGCCGGTGATCGGCAACTTCTTCCCGCCGGGGAAGGCCGCGGCGTACCGGGACGGTCTGCTGCGGCACATCGAGGGCTGGGACGGCTCCGCTCCGCTGTTCGTCGCCGGCGCGGTCAACGCCTGGAGCTGGACGCCCGGTGACATCGCGGAGCTTGCCGGCCTGCTCGGAGATCCCTTCGAGGTGGTGCGGGGCGACACCTTCTTCGACCTGATGGCCCTGGCGGAGAAGCACCGGCCCTCCTGACCCCGGTCGCGTCGGCCCGGACCGCTTCCGACCGCACCGGACGAGGGCACCGGAGTGCCGGGCCCCCGGGGCGCAGGGACGACGGAAAAGCGTCTCGATACGGACATTTGACCGTCCCTCAGCCCTCGGCCCGGCGGAGCGCCCGAAGCGGCAGGCCGCTCTATGGGTACCGTGCTGTCCATGCAGATCAACGGGGAGCACCAGCAACGGGGACACGTACTCCTGATCGCGGGAGACAGCGCGACCCGTCGCCGCACGGTCCAGGTGCTCCCGTCGAAGAACCTCGCGGCGCTGTCCATGGTCCCCGTGTCCGCCCTGCTGGACAGCGGTGTGCCGAGCGACACCACCTATCTCGACGGCATCCACGACCAGAACGCCCTGCAGGTACGGCTGCGCACGGCCGCCGCCACGCCGGGCCCGCTCCTCGTCTACCTCTCCGGGCGCCTCACCACCGACCGCCGGGGACAGCAGCTCTACCTCGCCCTCTCCAGGACCACTACGTCCACGGCGCGTTACACCGCGCTCCCCTGGGAGTGGCTGGGCACGGAACTGCGGACCCGCCCCCAGGGTTTCACCACCGTGGTCTTCGACCTCGCGGCGGACAAGGCCACCTGGCCCCTCCTCCAGGAGTACGGCACGCTGCCCGCTTCGACGGCCGCGGAGGTGTACGGCGTCGTCACCCCGCCCGGCTTCGCGGGGGACGAGGGGGTGAGCACGTACACCCGGCACTGGATCGATCAGCTGCGCCGGGCTCCGGAGCGGCCGGCCAACTCCCGGCTGCACGCCCTGACCGTGGCCGCCGCCGCCCTGCCCCCGGGGGCGTTGATCCTCCCGGGGGTCCGCGAGATCACGGCGCCGGGGTACGGCGTCCCGAGCCCGGCGCCCGACACCCGGGGTCCCGCGGTGGCGTCGGTTCCGCGGCCGGCCGCTCCCCCGTCCGGCGGCGGGGCGGGTGGGCGTCCTGCGTCCGGCGCCGTGGTGGGGGCGCCCACCGCCGCTGCCCCGGCGGCCGGCCCCGCGGTCCGGGCGGGCACCGCGGTCGCCGCGCCGGCCGTCGCCGCTTCGGTGCCCGCGCCCCTGCCCGAGCAGCCGGCCTTCGGGGCGCGGGACCCCCGCCCGCACATCCACGCACTCGCACAGTCGGGCCGGCACACCGAGGCCGCCCAGATGGCGCAGATGTGGGAGCAGTACATCCTCCAGACCGAGGGGTTCGACTCGCCGAAGGCCACGGAGTGGGTGGAGATCCGGGCCGACCTCGCCAAGATGTCCGGGAACTTCCTGCTCGCCACGCAGCTCTGGGTCGGCGCCGGGCGGACCAGGCTCGTGCACCAGTCGCCGGACGCCCCGGAAGTCCTCGCGGCGGCCCGCAGCGCCCACTACTGCTGGACCCAGTTGAAGGACGCGGCCAGGGCGCGGGAGTGCGGCCCCGAGCTGATCAGCCTGCTGCGGGCGCTTCCCTCACTCGATCACCGGCATCTGAGGGTGGCGCAGCAGCGTCTGGAGTTCCTGCACGACACGCCCGGCGGGAGCTGACCGCCCGGCGGGGCCGCCCCGAGCTCCGGCTCCCCGGACGGCCGAACGCCCGGGGAGCCCCGGACCGGTCGTGGGGTACCCGGCAGGGGTCACGCGACGGCGCCGCCCGGCCGACGGTACGTGTCCCGGGGGCCGTACCAGTCCAGGCACAGCACCGTGGCGTCGTCCCGGGGCGCTTCGCCCTGGAACGCCTCGGTGACGGCGGTGACCAGCGTGCGCACGACCTCGCGCGGGTGCTCGGCGGCGCTGTCGTGGAGGAGGCCGCGCAGGTCGACCGCGCCGGCCTCGCGTTCCTGCATGCCGTCGGTGTGGAACAGCAGGCGGTCGCCGGGGCGCAGGTCGATGTCCTGCACCCGGTGGTCGTCCTGCCGGGGGACGCCGAAGGGCAGGTTGACCTCCAGGGGGATCTCCTGGACCACGCCGTCGCGCAGCCGGAGCGGCCAGGGGTGGCCGGCGTTCACCAGCTGGGCGCTGCTCCCGTCCAGGGCGATGCGCACCAGCTGGCCGGTGGCGAAGGTCTTCCGTCCGTGCTCCAGCAGGGCCTGGTGCGTCTGACGGGCCTGCTCGCCGAGGTCCGCTCCGCCCCGGCGCGCGCGACGGGAGGCGTTGACCACCAGAGTCGCGATGAGGGAGGCCTCGACGTCGTGCCCCATGGCGTCGGTGACGGACATGTGCAGCGCGTCGTTGTCGAGGCTGAAGTCGTACGAGTCCCCGGCGATGTCCGAGGCCGGGACCAGCGCGCCGGCCAGGGCGAACTGCGGGGCCTCGCAGGAGGGGGCGGAGGGGAGCAGCTGGCGCTGGATCTCCGCCGCGAGGCTGACCGGGGTGGTGCGGTTGCCCGAGTGGTAGAGGTCGGTGAAGCGCCGGTCGGTGACGATGATGTAGGCCAGCGCGTGCGCGACCTCCTCGACCTGCTCCAGCACCTCCTCGGTGACGGTGGGGAGGAACAGCTCCAGCACGCCGATGGCGTCCCCGCGGTTGGTGACCGGCGCGAGCACCCGGTGCCCCTTCTCCCCCTGTCCCGCGTGCACCGGTACCTGGGAGCGCAGGACCTTGTCGTAGAGGCCGCTGCCGGCCAGGGTGACCTGCTCCGTGCGGTGCCTCTGTGACGTCCGGGCCGTGTCGTTGACCCGTACCAGTCCCCGCCCGACGGTGTCGACGAACAGGAACGACACGTCGTTCGCGCCGAAGCGGTCGCGGAGATTCCGTGCGACCACGTCGAGCGAGTCCACCGGTGCCGCTTCTTCGGCAGCCGCCAGAACTTCGGCGAGCCCGATCCGATCCCGCATAGCAACCTCCCCTAGTTGGGTTGCTCCTTCCCTGCGACGCGTCGGTATGCGCCTCACCGAGGAATTAGTCACACGGTGGGGTACCGCCCGCCTCCGGGCATCCTCCGGAAAACGGGTGCGGGCGGGCCCGGTCCGCACGGGCGTGGACCGGGCCCGGACCCGGCGGTGGCACGGCCTCCGGGGCCTGCGCCGCTCACGGCGTCTCCCCGACGGATCAGCGGGCTATCGAGAGCGCGAAAGGGGCGAAGCCGCTGGACCGGATCACGTGCGGCACGAACAGCACCGCGGCCTCGGTGGCGCGGGCGGTGCGGATCCCGCCGAGGTCGGTGATCCACTCCGTGTGCCAGCCGAGGTCGAGCAGCAGTTCCCTGACCGTCTGCTTGGCCTGCGCGTCGTCGCCGGAGAGGAAGGCGTCGGGTGCCCGGGTCAGCAGGGCCGGGGCGGTCATCACCGGGTGGAGCATGGTGTTGAGGGTCTTGACGACACGGGTTTCGGGAAGCGCCTCCTGGAGTTGTTCGGCAAGGCTCGAACCGGGGTGGATCAGATCGGCGGGCAGTCCGTCGGGGCCGTCGACGGTGGCGTTGGAGACGTCGACGAGGATCGTGTCCCGCAGCTCCCCGCGCAGGGCGGCGAGCCGGTCCAGCGAACCCGCTCCCGGGGTGGCGTTGATGACGATCCGGGCGGTCCGGGCGGCGTCGGCGGCGGCGCCCGGCGCGCGGCCGGCCACCGTCACCTCGTGTCCCGCGCGGGTGAGGGCTGCGGCCAGGCTGCCGCCGACGCGGCCGTTTCCGAGCACTGCGATCGTGGTCATGACGGGGTGGTCCTTCCGTGTGTGCGGGGTGGTACGGGCGGTCAGCGTGAGAGCGTGGCGACGACCGCGGCGTGGACGCCGGGTGCGGCGGCCACGAGGCTCCCGCTCCGCGGGGTCCAGGGGCCGCCCCCGGCGTCGGAGATCCGGCCGCCGGCCTCGGTGACGAGCAGCGCCCCGGGCAGCAGGTCCGCGCGGGCGCCGGCGAACTGCCAGAAGGCGTCGATCCGGCCGGCGGCCACGTTCAGCAGGTGCAGGGTCGCGGGCACGGAGGTGCGGACGACGAGCGCGTCGAGGAGCATCGCGGTGATCGAGGAGCCGATCCGCCGCACGACGTCCTCGTGCTCGTCCGGCCGGGCCTGACTGGTGGCGACGATGCTCAGGCCGAGGTCCGTGGTCCGGGAGACGCACAGCGGCCGGCCGTCGAGGTGGGCGCCCGCGCCGCTGAGCGCGGTGCAGGTCTCGCCGGTCAACGGCAGGTGGACCACGGTGAGCACCGGCTGGTTCTCCCGCACGAGGGTGGCGGTCACGGCCCACTCCGGCAGGGCGTGCAGGTGGTTGACGTTGCCCTCCGCCGGATCCACCACCCACCATTCGCCGGGCGGCAGCGCCCCGCCGTCCAGCTCGTCCTCCACCCAGCCGACGCCCGGGCGCAGGCTCGTGAGGCGGGGGCGCAGGAGGTCGAGGACGGTGTCGTCGTTGGCGGCGAGCGCGCGCATCAGTTCGTCGCGGGTCCGGTGGCGGACCACCTCGCCGAAGCGCTCACGCAGCGCCGCACCGGCTGCGCGCACGGCGGTCGCGGTCCGGCTGAGCAGCTCGGCGTCGGAGAGGGCGGGCTCGGTGGTCTGTGGTGTTTCGGACATGGCGGTGCTCCGGTGCGAGGAGGGGTGTTCGAGGCGGTCCGGGACGAGCGGTGCGTCCCGTCCTGCGCGCTCGTCCCGAAGGTATCCAGGCCCTGGATTAACATCAAATGCATGTGAAGCACGGCTAGGATTACTCTCATGCAATTGGATCTGAATCTGCTCTCCGCGTTCGACGCCCTGCTGGAGGAGGGCAGCGTGAACGGGGCCGCCGCGCGCCTGCATGTCACCGCTCCGGCGATGAGCCGCAGTCTGGGGCGGATCCGGCGCTCGACCGGGGATCAGATCCTGGTGCGCACCGGCCGCACGATGACCCCGACGCCGTACGCGGTCGCCGTCCGGGAACAGGTCCACGAGCTGCTGCACCAGGTCCAGGGGGTGCTGGCACCGAGCCGTGCACTCGATCTGGCGACACTGGAGCGCACCTTCACCCTCCGCTGGCACGACTCCCTGGTCGCCCTGAGCGGACCCGCGCTGCTCTCGGCCGTGCGCGCGGAGGCACCGGGCGTGCGACTGCGCTTCCTCGCGGAATCGAGCAGTGACACACCCGAGCTGCGGCGCGGCGAAGTGGACCTGGAGGCGAACGCCGGCCCGCCGGGCGCATCGGACATCCGCACCGAGAGCGTGGGCGGGACCCGCCTCGTCATCGCCCTGCGGAAGGGGCACCCCCTCACCCGCCTCGGGACCGTCTCCGCAGAGCAGTACGCCGCCGCCGAGCACGTCACCGTCTCGCGGCGCGGGAACCTCGGCAACGCCGTCGACGAGGCCCTCGCCCGGCTCGGCCTCACCCGCCGCGTGGTGGCGACCGTACCCACGGAGGCGGCCGCGCTGGAGTTCGCGCGCGGCTCCGACCTCCTGATCTGCGTCCCCGAGGTCACCACACGGCCGGCGGACGCCGACCACGGCCTGGCCGTCCTCCCCCTCCCGCTGGAACTGCCCTCGGCACCGGTCCACCTGTCGTGGCACCAGCGGTACGACACCGACCACGCACATGCCTGGCTGCGCGGGCTGGCCCGGAGCGCGCTGACCCGGTGCGGGGCGTCGTCGTAACCGGCGCAGTCGATCAGCGGATCGACCCGGCTTCGAAAGTTTCGGAAACGCGACAGAAATTTTCGCGCAGAAAATATTGACGATGCATCGTCAAGCATCGATCCTTTCTGTCTGAGGGACCGCTCACCGCTCGGCATGCCGAACCCCATCGGCGCGGAGAGTTCCGCACTGCGCGCCTGCTCCACGCACCGCAGCTCCGCACTCGTACACCGCCCTGCACCACTCCGTTCCGCACCTGGGACCGGCACCGGCCTCTCCTGGTTCTCCGTGCCGCGGGAGGCGGGCCGAGCCGTGGACCTGGTGCGCCCCGCTCTCCGCCCTCGCACGGCAAGGCGACTTCATCCCCGTACGTCCGCGATCTCTGCTCTGGAGGCACAGCCATGCGCTCGCACACCCATGGGAGACCCGATGTCCGCCAACGGATCCGCACCCTCCTGCTGGCGATGGTCGTCGGCGCCGTCGGTATCGGCGCCGCACCGGCCGCACACGCCGCCGAGAACACGCTCGGAGCAGCAGCGGCACAGAGCGGCCGCTACTTCGGCGCCGCCATCGCCTCCGGAAAGCTGGGCGACTCCACCTACACGACGGTCGCGAGCCGTGAGTTCGACTCGGTGACGGCCGAGAACGAAATGAAGATCGACGCCACCGAACCGCAACGCGGCCAGTTCAACTTCAGCGCCGCCGACCGCGTCCACAACTGGGCCGTGCAGAACGGCAAGCAGGTGCGCGGCCACACCCTGGCCTGGCACTCCCAGCAGCCCGGCTGGATGCAGAACCTCAGCGGCAGCGCGCTGCGCCAGGCGATGACCGATCACATCAACGGCGTCATGGGCCACTACAAGGGGAAGATCGCCCAGTGGGACGTCGTGAACGAGGCCTTCGCCGACGGGGGCTCGGGAGCCCGACGGGACTCCAACCTGCAGCGCACCGGCAATGACTGGATCGAGGTCGCGTTCCGCACCGCACGCGCCGCCGATCCGGCGGCCAAGCTCTGCTACAACGACTACAACGTAGAGAACTGGACCTGGGCGAAGACCCAGGCCATGTACTCCATGGTCCGCGACTTCAAGCAGCGCGGCGTACCGATCGACTGTGTCGGATTCCAGTCCCACTTCAACAGCGGAAGCCCCTACAACAGCAACTTCCGCACCACGCTCCAGAGTTTCGCCGCACTCGGCGTCGACGTGGCCATCACCGAGCTCGACGTCCAGGGCGCCCCGGCCACCACCTACGGCCAGGTGACCAACGACTGTCTGGCCGTCCCGCGCTGCCTCGGCATCACCGTCTGGGGTGTGCGCGACACCGACTCCTGGCGAGCGCAGGACACACCGCTGCTCTTCAACGGCGACGGCAGCAAGAAGGCCGCCTACACCGCCGTCCTCAACGCACTCAACGGGGGCTCGACCACGCCCCCTTCGGATTCCGGACCGGTCAGGGGCGTCGGTTCGGGCCGCTGCCTCGACGTGCCCGGCACCGGCAGCGCCGACGGCGCCCAGATCCAGCTGTGGGACTGCCACAACGGCACCAACCAGCAGTGGACCTACACCGGCACGGGCGAACTCAGGATCTTCGGCGACACATGCCTGGACGCCGCCGGCACCGGCAACGGCGCCAAAGTACAGACCTACAGCTGCTGGGGCGGTGACAACCAGAAATGGCGCCTCAACTCCGACGGATCCATCGTCGGGGTCCAGTCCGGCCTCTGCCTCGACGCCGCCGCAGCCGGTACCTCCAACGGCACTCCGATCCAGCTCTACTCCTGCTCGAACGGCAGCAACCAACGCTGGGCCCGTGCCTGAGAGGACAACACGCCGCACGTCAGCGGCGAGGTGATCCGGAAACGCCGCCACCCGGGCAGGGGCGAGGTCCGACGGATCCTGGGGCACGGGCACAACCGGAGAACAGGCGACGACGCACGTCTCGGGATCTCAGCCGCCCGCCCGGACGTTGTCGGAGCACCCGCGCGGCACTGTCACGCGTGGGGGCGGCCGGACGGTGCCCTGCTGCTCACCTCGATCGGAAAGGAGGACAGGGGTGAAGGAACGACCGATCGTCGGCGACCTCGAACTGGACGCCGCCCTGGTGATACGGACCGGCTACGGGGACGAACCCATCTGGCGGGCCGTGGTGAAGGAGCTGCGGCAGCCGTGGGGCGAGGACGACGAGCACGAGGCCGTGGTGCGCATCGTCGACGATCCGGACTGGTCCGGTGCGACGGTGGAGGAGGTGCGGGCGGCGGCGCGCGCAGCGGACCGGACCGTCTTCCTCGTCGACTCCACCGCCCTCCGCCACCCGTATTTCGCCCTGCTGGCGGTCGACCTCGACACCGAGGACCGGGTGCCGGGTGAGGACACGTTCCGGCTGGAGCCCGCAGCGGTCCAGGAGGTGCACCTGCAGCGGTTCATCGACAACATCTCCTTCGTCGAGTTCGTCGAGCAGGCCGCACGGGAACCGGACCGGGTCCTCCGGTCTCCGTACTGACCCCGGAACCGAGGCAGCTGGGGTGGTGTTCGGAGCGGCCCCGTGCTCCGCGAGGTCCGCACCCGCTCAGCGGGGCGTTCCGCACTCCTCGACCCGTCCGTCGGTCACCCGGAGCCGCCGGTGGGCCACCGGGGCGAAGAGCGCGATGTCATGGGTGACGACGAGGACGGCCGTCCCGTGCCGTTCGCCCTGCTCCACCAGGAGACGGACCGTCGCACCGGCGGCGGCCGGGTCGAGGGCCGACGTCGGCTCGTCGCAGACCAGCAGAGCAGGACGCGCCATCAGCGCACGGGCGAGCGCGGCACGCTGCAGCTGGCCTCCCGAGAGTGCCGGGGGGCGGCGGGCCAGGTCGTCCGGGTCCAGACCCAGCCGGCCGACGAGCCCGGCCGCTTCCCTGAGCGCCCGGTCGGGCGACAGGCCGCGCAACAACCGGGCGGTCAGGGTGAGCTGACCCATGACCGGGCGGTACTCGTCGAACGAGGCCCGCGCGTCCTGGTGCACGTACTGGACGGCGCGCAACGCACGGCGGTCCCGGCGCTCCACGGCCGGCGGCAGCACTCTGCCGTCGTGCTCGATCCGGCCGGAGACGGCCGGGCCGAGGCCGGCGAGGGCGCGGGCCAGGGTGGTCTTGCCCGCGCCCGACGTTCCGGTGACGAGGGTGCGGCTGCCGGGCACGAAGGTGAGGCCGGTGGCGGCCAGCCTGGGACGGCCCGGATCCTCTCCGGCGACGGTCAGCCCCTCTGTCCGCACCGCGCCCGGGACGCCGTCGGCCCGGCACGACGGGGGCGGTACGGGCGGGGGCTCCGCGGTGTCGGGGGCCGGGAGCGGTCCGGGCGTCTCGCGGCGGACGACGCGGCCACGTTCCAGTACGACCGTCTCGTCGGCGAGTCCGGCGGCCAGGCGTGCGTCGTGGGTGATGAGCAGCAGGGCCGTCCCACCGCGGACCAGGTCCCGCAGGCGGCGGGTGAGGACGGCGGTGGTCTCCTCGTCGAGGCCACTGGTGGGTTCGTCGAGCACGAGCAGGCGGGGGCGGGTGACGAGCGCGGTGGCCAGGGCCATGCGCTGCTGCTGCCCGCCGGAGAGGCGGTGGGGGTGGCGGCGCGGGAGCGGTCCGTCCTCGGGGAGCCCGGCCGCGCGCAGCGCCCACCGGACGTCCTGCGCGAGAGCGGCCCGGCGGTGGCCTCGCCCGGTACGACCGGCCGGCACGGCACGTCGGTGGTTCAGCGCCGCGAGTTCCCGCAGGACCGCGCCGACGCGTCGGGCCGGATCGAGCACGGAGGCGGGGTCCTGAGGCAGGTGGGCGGCGGTCCCGGCCCGGGCGGCCCGCAGGGCACGTGGCGGCAGGGCGAGGAGGTCGGCGCCCTCCAGGAGGACCGTGCCGGTGAGGACGACGCCGGGCCCGCCGAGGGCGAGGGCGGCCAGGCCGAGTGTGGTCTTGCCGCTTCCCGACGGGCCCACGACGGCGAGGACGCGCCCCGGTCGCAGGTCCAGGTCGACCCCGTCCAGGAGGGTGTCGCCGGCCGGGGTCCGGGCCGTGAGTCCGCGACAGGTCAGCAGCGTGGGCGGGGTGCTCCGGCTGAACGGCTCGCACTCCGGGCCGACGGGCCCGCGCGGCGGTACGGCCGGCGGCTCGCCGGGCGGGGCCGTGGTACGGCGGGCTCTGCCCAGCAGGCGGTCCGCGACGAGGTTGCCGCCGACGGCGAGGGAGGTGAGCAGCAGGGCCGGGGCCAGGACCGCGGAGGGCTGGAGGAGAAGCGCGTCGGCGTTGCGCTCGATGAGGACGGCCCAGTCGGGGGCGTCGGTGGGCAGGCCGAGGCCGAGGAAGTTGGCCGAGGCGAGCAGGGCGAGAATCGTGGCGCCCCGGTTCCCCGCGTCGGTGACGAGCGGTTCAGTCACCCGCCGCAGCACGTAGCGGCCCTGGATGCGGTGCCACGGCGCGCCCTGCATCCGCATCGCCTCCACCGCCGTGCGGCATCCGGGTGCCAGGGCCGTGGTGCGCACCAACCGGGTGACGGGCGGGATCTGCACGGCGGCGGCGGCGAGCACCAGGGTGGTGGCGTCCTGGTGCCCGGACGCGGCCAGCGTCATCACCAGCAGCAGCGCGGGGAAGGCGAGCAGCACGTCCAGGCCCCGCATGACCGTCTCGTCGGCGGCGCGGCGGCTGCCGGCGGCGAACAGGCCGAGCAGCAGCCCGAGCACACCGGCGGTCAGGAGTGCGGCCGAGGTCATGATCAGCACGGACCGTCCGCCGCTGAGCACGAGTGCGAGGACGTCACGGCCCAGGACGTCGGTGCCCAGGAGGTGTTCTCCGCCGGGGGGCAGCAGCGCGGCGGAGTCGGGCCGGGTGGAGCCGGCGACGTACGGCCCGCCGAGGGCGAGTGCCACAGGCAGTCCGAGCAGCAGGACGGGAACGCTCCGGCGGATGCCGTCGAAGAGGCGGGAGCGGCTGCCGGTGCCGGACGAGGGGTGGGTCACGCGCGTCCCTCCCGCTGGGGTGTCAGCCGGGCCACGGCCAGGTCGGCGAGAAGACTGACGGTCAGCGCGGTCACGGCGAAGAGCAGGGCGTACCCCTGGACGGCCGGAATGTCGCGGTCCTGCACGGACTCGACGAATCCAGTGCCGAGGCCGCCGACGGCGAACAGCGATTCGACGATGACGGTGCCGCCGAGAAGTCCGTCGACGCAGCGCGCCAGTTGCTGCACGGCGGGAGCGAGACAGCCGGGCAGGACGTGTCGCAGGACGACGGTGCGCTCGGGGAGGCCGAGCAGACGCAGGTGCCGGACGGCCGGGCCCGCCACCTGCGCGGCCACGCCGATGCGTATCTGCCGCGCGAGATCGCACAGTTGACGCGCGATGAGCACCCCCACCGGCAGGACGAGGGCGGCGGGGTCGGTGAGGATCTCGGCGCCGCGCAGCCCTGCGGAGGTGGCGGGGAGCAGTCCGAGGCCCACACTGAGCCAGGCGGTCAGCAGCAGGCCGAGGACGAACTCCGGTACGGCGTGCAGCGCGAGGGCCGAGGCGTTGAGCACGCGGTCGCCGACGGAGCCCTCCCGCAGCCCCGTCAGGACGCCCAGCGCGAGCGCGAGGGGGACGAGGATCGCCAGCGCCGCGCCCGCCAGGACCGCGGTCGCGGCGAACCGGCCGGCGATCTCGTCGGTGACGGGCAGGCCGGTGACCGAGGACGTCCCCAGGTCCGCCCGGCCCACGTCGGTGACCCAGTGCACGAAGCGGGTCCCGACGGGTTCGTCCAGCCCGAGGTCGGCACGGGCCAGGCGCTGCTGTTCGGGGGTCCCCTGCTCCCCGAGGACGGCGTCCACGCTGTCCCCCGGCAGCAGTGAGGTCAGCGTGAACACCGCGACCAGGACGAAGGCCGTCTGGAGCAGTGCCGTCGCGATCCTGATCAGCGCGTACCGGGCGGTCCCCGGGAGCCGCCGCGTCGGCGCGGGCCGCGAGGGCGGGTCGACGACCGGCTTCCCTCGCCACCGGTCTTCGTGCGGAGTCACCTGCGAGGGGCCCGTCAGCTCAGCCGGACCCGGTCGAACCGGGCCCAGTCGCAGGAGTTGGGCGGAGCGGCCCGGAGGCCGGTGACGGTGTCGCGGTGGCCGATGTTCCAGTCGCTGAAGGCCCATACGAGCTGGCCGTCGCGGTCCCGGGCGCGGCGCTGGGCGCGGTCCAGGAGTTCGAGGCGTGTCTTCTCGTCACGGGTGGCGGTGGCCTGGGCGAGCAGGCGGTCGAAGGCGGCGTCCTCGTATCCCGTGAGGTTGTTGGCGGCTCCGCCACGCAGCCGGGACCGCAGGTGGGTGACGATGGGCAAGGTGGCTGTGCGGCTGTGGAGGGCGACGCCCTTGGTCTTCACCTCACCGAAGTAGGTGGCGGCCGAACGCACGTGCGGGGCGACCTTCAGGCCGATGTCGTTCAGCTGGTCGGCGATGAGGGTGGAGGCGTTGCTCCAGGTGGGGTCGGCGTCGCTGGTCTCCAGCGCGACGGCGAGCCCGCCCGCCCCCGCCGCCTCGACCAGGGACCGGGCCCGGTCGACATCGCGTTCCCGGGCGGGCAGGCCGTCGGGGTAGGCGCGCAGCCCCATCCCGAAGAGGTCGCTGCCCGGGGTGCCGTGTCCGGAGAGAGCGACCTCGACGAGGCGGTCCCGGTCGAGCCCGAGCGTGAACGCCTGCACAAGCCGGGCGTCGTCGAACGGGGCGCGGGACAGCCGCAGCAGGATCGCCTGCATCGTGCTGAGCCTGCTGCGCAGCACGGCGAGCCCGTCACGGCCGGCCACCCGGCTCGCGGAGGCCGCGGTGAGATCGTGGGCGTAGTGCACCTGGCCGGACAACAGGGCGTTGAGCCGGGCCCGTTCGTCGTTGACGGGCACGAACTCCAGTTCCTCGATCCGCGGGCCGCCGTCCCAGTGGTCGGCCCAGGCGCTGAACAGGGCGTTGCCGCCCGGCTCGAACGAGCGGTACCGGAAGGGGCCGGAGCCGACGGGGGCGCCGAAGTCCTCGGTGCCCTTCGGGACTATCTCGGTGCCGGGGGCTCCGAGGGCCGCGGGGAACTCGAAGTCGGGTTCCCGGAGGACCAGGGTGAGGTCGCGTCCCTTCGCCGCGCTCGCCCCGAAGTCGACGCCGGAGAAGAGCTGCTGGGCGGCGGCGCCGGTGGCGGGGTCGGCGATGCGGCGGTAGTTCCACAGGACGTCCGCCGCGGTGACCCGACCGCCGTCGTGGAAGCGGGCGTCGGAGCGGAGCCGCACGGTCCACCGGCTGCCGGACCGGTCGCTCTCCCAGCTCTCGGCGAGCCGGGCCTGCACGGACATGTCATCCGTGTACGTCAGCACGCTGTCGTACAGCGCCTTGGCACGGGCCTGGTCGACGAAGAGCGGGGCCCGGTGCGGGTCGAGGGTCTCCTGCGATCCGCCCGCGCTGAAGGCGGCCCGCAGCCGGCGGGTGTCCGACGGTCCGTCACCGCCGCCGGAGGAGCAGCCCGCGAGGACGGCGCCGGCGCCGAGGCCGCCCGCCGCGGTGAGCAGACGGCGGCGCGCGAAGGAGGATGTCATGGTGTGCGGGACCTTCCCCTGGTCGCCGGACGTGGCCCAGGGCCGGTCGGCGCGCCGGCCGTACGCCGGTCCGCGACGTACATGACGAGCCTCCTCCTGGGGAGTCCACGCCCCGGACGGTCGGTGAGAGCGACGGGCCAGTCTCCTGGCTGCCGGATCGGCACTCACCCCGCCTTCCGGCCGGACGGCCGTGGCGTGTGGGGTTCGCTCCCCGGTCACAGTGGCGGGACCGCGCCGGACTCGCACCGGCTTCCTGGTTCCCGTCGCTCCTGTGTACGCCGCGCATTATGCCCGACGGCGGTGCCGCCCGGGTGGCCAACTGCACACTCGGCCCTCTTGCGCATACCTTGCACCTACTTGTTCGATGCGTAGCCCATGGTTCTGGGCGATCGTCCGAAGGAGACCCGCGAACCAGCCCCGTCCGGATTCGGCGAAAGGAACCCCTCCCCCATGACCACCAGCGCCTCGGGCACGACCGACTGGCAGCACTGGCAGACGAGTTGGGATCGACAGCAGGAGTGGTACATGCCGGACCGGGAGGAGCGGTTCCGCGTCATGACCGACGCCGTCGAGGCGGTCGCGGGCCGCACCCCGCTCGTTCTCGACCTCGCCTGCGGCACCGGCAGCATCTCCGACCGGGTGTTGCGCGCACTCCCGGGAGCGCGCACCGTGTGCGTCGACATCGACCCGGCTCTGCTGGCCATCGCCCGCGGGCACTTCGCCGGTGACGAGCGCGTCGCCTTCGCCGAGGCCGATCTCACCGACCCCGACTGGACCGCACGCCTCCCCCACGGGTCGTTCGACGCCGTGGTGACCGCCACCGCCCTGCACTGGCTGGACACCGAACCCCTGCGCCGCCTCTACGGCACTCTCGCCGGACTCCTGCGGGACGGCGGCGTGTTCCTCAACGCGGACCACATGGACGACGCGTCGGCGCCACGCCTCAACGCCGCTCTGGGCACCCTGCTGACCCGGCGGCAGGAACGGCAGCGGAGCGAGGGCGCCCTCGACTGGGCCGACTGGTGGAGCCGGGTGGCCGACGACCCCACTCTCGCCGCGCATGCGTCGCGCCGCTTCGCCCTGCTGGGCGACCCGCGCGAGCGCCGGCCCTCGCCGGTGGAGCGCGACCGCCCCACGGCCACCGACTGGCACCTCACCACTCTGCGGGAACAGGGCTTCACCGAGGCACGGCAGATCTGGTGCTCGGCGGGCGACGCGCTGGTGGCGGCGCTGCGCTGAACAGCCGTCCCGCACAGGGAGGGAGCGACGAGGACGGGCCGCCCCGCCGAGGCCGGAGACGGCCCTGCGGAGGGCTTGCAGTCGGCCACGGAGCGGCCTCTCCCGGTCACTCGTGCCTGCGTCGTCCGTGTCGGGCGTGTCGGAGACGACGCCCGACACGGACGGACCGGAGCCTGGGAGCATGACCGACCCGACGCAGGATCCCCGCTTCCTCCAGGACCCGTATCCGACGTACGCGGCCATGCGGTCCGCCTGTCCGGTGCAGTCCGTGGCCACAGGCTCCGGTGGGCGTACCGGCTACCTGGTCACCGGCTACGCGGAAGCCCGGGAAGCCCTCGCCCACCCCGGGCTCTCGAAGGACACCGGGGTGTTCTTCAGCGGCAAGGAGTCACCGCGTCGGCTGCATCCCGCGGTGGCGCACACCATGCTGGCCGCCGATCCGCCCCGGCACACTCGGCTGCGCAGGCTGGTGACCGCGGCGTTCACGACCGGAGCCGTCACGGAGCTCCGTCCCTTCATCGCCCGGGTCACCGGGGAGCTGCTGGACCGGTGGCCCGTCGGTGAGCGGTTGGACTTCATGGACGCCCTCGCGGTTCCCCTGCCGGTCCTCGTGATCTGTGAGCTGCTCGGAGTGCCGGAGGACCACCGCTCCGATGTCCGGCGCTGGTCCGGCGAGTTGTTCGCGTCGGGGAGGCCCGGCCTCGCCGACGCGGCCTCGCATGCGCTGGCCGGCCACATGACGCGTCTCATCGCCGCCAAGCGCCTGTCCCCCGGTCACTCTCTGCTCGACCGGCTCGTCGCGGCCCGGGACGGAGACGATCGTCTGAGCGAGGAAGAACTCGTCTCTTTCGCGGTGCTGCTGTTCGTGGCCGGGCACGAGACCACCACCGGCCTCCTCGGTAACGCCCTCCTGGCGCTGCTCCGGCAGCCGGCACAGCTGGACCGCCTCCGGAGGAACGCGGACGAGGTCCCCGCCGCGCTGGACGAGTTGCTGCGCTTCGACTCCCCCGTCAGCACGGCCACCTTCCGGTTCACCACGGAGGCCGTCACACTCGGTGCCACCGAGATCCCGGCCGGCGTCCCCGTGCTGGTCGCGCTGGGAGCCGCCAACCGCGATCCGGAGCGGTTCCCCTCTCCTGACGTGCTCGACCTGGACCGGGACGCCGCCGCTCATCTCAGCTTCGGCCACGGCATCCACCGCTGTGTGGGCGCTCCTCTCGCCCGGGCCGAGGCGGAGATCGCCCTGCGAGCGGTCCTGACCCGGTTCCCCGGGATCCGCCTCGCGGCACCGCCCGAGGGGCTGGAGCGGCGGCACACCCGGCTCGTCCGCGGACTCGCGGCGCTTCCCGTCCTCGTATGAGGGCCGTCCGGTCGAGCGGTCGACCGGAGCCCGTGGGCCGGTCGGGGGCGGCGCTCACCCGGCGGACCGGTGACCGCCGCCTCCGTCCCCGCCGGGTGGCGACCACGCCGGGGCTGCCCGGGGTGACGGACACCGGGCGCGCGCCCGCCGCCGCGCCGGCCACCGGTCCGCTCGGCCCCGGTGACCGCGCCGCTCCCCGCAGCGCGGGACCGGACCGGCCGGCCCGATCCCGGCGGCCCCGGACCGGCCGGCCGCCGGGGGCCCAGGGGACGGTCCCGGCCCTTCGCCGTCGGTGCTCAGCCGCGGTAGGCCTCCAGCAGCCTCAGCCAGATCTCACTGATCGTCGGGTAGGCCGGGACCGCGTGCCAGAGGCGTTCGAGGGGGACCTCCCCGGCGACGGCGATCGTGGCCGAGTGGAGCAGTTCCCCGATGCCGGGCCCCACGAAGGTGACGCCGAGCAGGATCTCGCGGTCGAGGTCGACGACCATCCTGGCGCGGCCCCGGTAGCCCTGGGCGTACAGTCCGGAACCGGCTACCGCGGCCAGGTCGTGGTCGACGGCGCGGACCCGGTGGCCCGCCGCTTCCGCCTCGGCCAGGGTGAGGCCGACCGAGGCCGCCTCGGGGTCGGTGAAGACGACCTGGGGGACGGCCGCGTGGTCGGCGGTCGCCGCGTGCGCGCCCCACGGGTCCGTCTCCAGCAGCGGGGTCTCCTGGGCGCGGGCCGCGATCGCGGCTCCCGCGATGCGGGCCTGGTACTTGCCCTGATGGGTCAGGAGGGCGCGGTGGTTGACGTCGCCGACGGCGTACAGCCAGTCGCTGCCCTCGACGCGGCAGCTGTCGTCGACGCCGAGCCAGGACCCGGGTTCGTGCCCGACCGTGTCGAGGCCGAGGTCGTCGGTGCGCGGGGCCCGGCCGGTGGCGAAGAGGATCTCGTCGGTCTCCAGCCGTTCCCCGTTGTCCAGTTCGACGGTGACCGGCCCGTCGTGACCGGCCCTGCTGACCGCGGTCGCCGAGACCCCGGTCAGGATGCGCGCGCCGGCCTCGGTCAGTGCCTCGGCGACGAGCTCACCGGCGAAGGGTTCCATCTTGGGCAGGAGCCGCCCGCCCCGGATCAGCATCGTCACCTCGGAGCCGAGCCCCTGCCACACGGTGGCCATCTCCACGCCCACCACTCCCCCGCCGACGACGACGAGCCGGCCGGGGACCTCCTTGGCGCTGGTCGCCTCCCGGCTGGTCCAGGGCCGGACGTCCGCGATGCCGGGGAGGTCCGGGACCACGGCACGGCTGCCGGTGCAGACGGCGACGGCGTGCCGCGCCGTGAGCCGGTGCCGCGTGCCGTCGGGGCCCGTCACGGACACCTGCCGCACCCCGGTCAGCCGCCCCTGCCCGCGGTAGATGTCCGCGCCGATGCTCTCCAGCCAGCCGACCTGGCCGTCGTCCTTCCAGTGGGAGGTCTCGTAGTCCCGGTGGGCGAACACGGCGTCGGCGTCGAGCGGCCCCTGCACCGCGCCGCTCAGCCCGGGGACGCGGCGCGCGTCGGCCCGTGCCACGACCGGGCGCAGCAGCGCCTTGCTGGGCATGCACGCCCAGTACGAGCACTCGCCGCCGATGAGTTCGGACTCGATCACCGCCGTACTGAGCCCGGCGGCCCTGGCACGGTCCGCGACGTTCTCCCCCACCGGGCCGGCCCCGATGACCACGACGTCGTACTCACTGTTCCGCACACCCTCAGCATCTGTCATGGCAACAGTGTCCTCGGGGGTGTGCGCGGCGGCCACATGGGCAGGCGGAATACCGCAAGAGACGTCACCGTTGTCCCGGACAGGTCCGACCGGTCCCAGGAAGAGGTAAGAGAGTATGAGCACCGTAGAGCTCACCAAGGAAAACTTCGATCAGGTCGTGAGCGACAACGAATTCCTGCTGATCGACTTCTGGGCTTCCTGGTGCGGTCCGTGCCGGCAGTTCGCCCCGGTCTACGACTCGGCGTCGGAGCGGCACCCGGACCTGGTCTTCGCCAAGGTCGACACGGAGGCGCAGCAGGAGCTGGCGGCGGCCTTCGAGATCCGGTCGATCCCCACGCTGATGATCGTCCGTGACAACGTGGCGGTGTTCTCCCAGCCCGGCGCGCTCCCGGAGTCGGCGCTGGAGGACGTCATCGGCCAGGCGCGCAACCTGGACATGGACGAGGTGCGCAAGTCCGTCGAGGAGCAGAAGCAGGCCCAGCAGGCGCCGCAGGAGCCGCAGTAGTCCCTGCACGAGCGCGGCAGACGTGAGGAGGGCCCGGCCGGATCGGCCGGGCCTTCGTCATGCCGGGGCACCGCGCCACAGGAGGCCAGGGCCCGCGTGCGGCGCCGGGACGGTGCCGTCCTGGCACGGGGCCGGGACTCGTACAGCGGCGGGGCCCCGAATGCTCAGCGGCTCCCGGGCCCGCCGGCGACGGTGGCGCCGCCCCCTTCCGGCCGCTCCGGCGGTCCGTCGCCGTCCTCGGGCTCCTCGGCTCCGCCCGTCCCGCGGACGCGTTCCGCGAGGCGGACCGTGAGCCCGTAGTCGATCTCGGAGCCGTCCACGAGGAGTGCCTCCACGGTGTGCGTGGCGGGGTCGATGTCGGCCTCCATGCCTCCGCCCTCGTAGCGCGGGTATCCCGACGACCCGGTCGCCCCGGTGGCCGCCACGACGGCGGAGCGGAGGGCGGTGCCGGGGTCGGGCGGTCCGTCGTCGGGCTCCTCCGGTTCCGGGAGCAGCAGGATCTCGTAGCTCTGCGGATGGCTCATGCCGACGACGCTAGACATCCGGGCGCGGCCCCGCACGTCGTGGCACCGGGGCGGTACCGGTCAGCTGGATTCTCGGGCCACCACGGTGGGTCTCAGGAGGCGGTGGCGCTCCGGTGCGCCACCGGGGTTCCGCACCAGCCGGTCGATCAGCTCGGCCGGCGACTGTTCGAACGTCAGGTCCATGGCGACGGTGCTGAGGCGGGGCCGGAGGAGCCTGCCGAGCATCAGGTCGTCGGCGCCCATCACGGCCGTGTCCCCGGGTATGCCGACACCCGCGTCCTGGAGGGCCCGCATCAGCAGCATCGCGTACTCGTCGTTGTAGGCGAACACGGCGTCCAGGCCGAGCGAGCGCCACCGGGAGGCGAGTTCCTCGGCCGGTCCTTCCTCGTACCGCAGGGGCAGTGGCCTGACACCGGCGTCCGTGCCCGAATCCTCCACCGCCCGCACGGCTCCGGCCAGGCGGGACCGGGCGCACGGGGCGTGCACGGACTCCTCCGGGACGACCACCCCGATGCTGCGCCGGCCCCGCGCGAGCAGGTGCCGCACCGCGCGGGCGCCGACCTCCCGCTGGTCCACCACCAGGGCGTGTGCGCCGTCCACCGGCTGGGGGCCGAGGGTGATCACCGCCTTGGCTCCGGAGCGGGTCAGGACGCCGATGCCGTACGGCGTGAGGGTGAGGCCGCCGGGTGACACGACGGCGACGGGGCGGAGCTCCGCCCAGGCCCTGGCCGCCTCGTCCGCGTCCCGGCCGGCGCCGCCGTACCGGACCACGGTGTAGTCGAGGCGGCGCAGACCGGACTCCAGCTCGGCCAGGAAGCGCTGGTACGGGGGGCCGGCCGGGGCCTGGGCGTCGGGCAGCAGCACCGTCCTGGAATGCCCGGCCCGCAGACTGCGGGCCGCCGCGTGCGGGACGTAGCCGAGTTCCGCGGCGGCTTCCCTGACTCGGCGGCGGGTGGGATCGCTGATCCGGACCGTCTCGTTGTTGTTCAGTACGTAGGACACGGTGGCCCGGGACACTCCTGCGAGCCGCGCCACGTCTGCGCTGGTCGGGACGGAGATGGCGGGCTGATCGGGTAAATGGCTCATGGCGTCCGGCAGTCTTCCAGACCCGTGCGTGCGCCGGGTGTGCCGGGGCACCGTACCCGCCCCGGTGCCGTCGCGGCGGGTGGACCACGGGCTGCCGGAGGCGGCGCGGGAGCCGGGCGACACGCCCGGGGCGGTGCGGCTCCGCCGGGACCGCGTCGGCGTGCCCGGGCCGGTGGGCGGGACGCGTGGGACCGCGCGTCCTGGATCCCGCCCGCCGGGGTCCGCGGCGGCTCCGGGGAGGGCCGGCGGGCGCGCTGACGCCGCACCAGGAACCGGGGCCGGCGGGGCGGTCGGCCGGAGCTGCCGGGTACCGGCCGGCCGTGCGGGCCGGAGGCCGGACATCGGACGGAGCGTCACATGCGCGGGGCGGCGGTGCGTTCCGGCGACCCGCTCCACGGTCCGGGCCGCGCAGGTTCTACGGTGTTGCGATGACGCTCCAGCACAACCACAGCAGCGACAGCACGACCGACTTCCCCGGCCGCAGCGGTCCGGCGGCCACCGAGGAGGCCGCACCGCACGAGGTGGGCGCCGTCCGCACCTCGTACGCGCCCGACCGCGACGGTGACCCGGATCCCGGCGAGATCGTCTGGACCTGGGTGCCGTACGAGGAGAACGACGGGCGGGGCAAGGACCGGCCGGTCCTGGTGGTGGCACGGGAGGACGGGGGCACGCTTCTCGCCGTGCAGCTGTCCAGCAGGCAGCACGACGGGGACCACGAGTGGGTGGCCCTGGGCGCCGGCCCGTGGGACAGCTCCGGCCGCCCGTCCTGGGTGGATCTGGACCGGGTGCTGCGGGTGCACGAGGACGGGATGCGGCGCGAGGCGTGTGCGCTGGACCGGGACCGGTACGACCTGGTCGTCGAGCGGCTGCGGGAGCGCTACGGCTGGAGCTGACCGCCGGAAGTCCCGTCGGAGCCGTGGAACGGGCGGCGGGAGAGCGCCCGGAGCGCGGTCCGGCGGGCCGGGGAGGTGCACCCGGCGCACGGCGGGCGGGCACGGCCGCGGCGGCGGCCTCCCCGCCCGCGCCGCACAGAGGGCGCGCGCGGCCGCACCACGGGACCCGCCGTGCGCCGGTGGGCGCGCCCCCGTGGTGTGGTGCATACGGGGCATGCTGAAGGGCCCGGCGGCATGGACGCGAACGGTTTCACGTCGCCCGGGGGCACCCTTGTGCGAACTCCCGGTAAGGGTTTGGGTGGGAGGCAGGCACACCCCTGGAGGAGGCCCGGCATGCGCCCGGACACACTCGGTCAGCACGGCCCGCCCGTCGACGCGGCACCGCTCGGCGTGCAGGAGGCGGAGGATCTGCTCCGCGGCATATGTTTCAAGACGGGACCGCCCCGGACGGTCGGCGTGGAGCTGGAATGGCTCCTGCACGACCGTGAGCACCCGGAGGTCGCCGTTCCGCACGACCTTCTGCGCGACGCGGCGGACGCGGTGCGCGCGACCCCGCTCGACGCCGCGCTGACCTTCGAGCCGGGCGGCCAGCTGGAGCTGAGTTCCCGGCCCAAGGACTCCCTGATGGCCTGCGTGGACGCGACCGCCGCCGATCTGGTCGCGGTGCGCGACACCCTCGGCCGGTCCGGGCTGGCCCTGGCCGGGCTCGGCGTGGACCCGTGGAATCCTCCCCGGCGTGTGCTGCAGGAGCCGCGCTACGACGCCATGGAGGCGGCCCTCGACCGGTCCGGCTCCGCGGGCCGCGCCATGATGTGCACCTCCGCGTCCGTCCAGGTCTGTCTGGACGCCGGTGAGGAGGAGCCGGGCCCGCTGGGCTACGGACGGCGCTGGCAGCTCGGGCACCTGCTGGGCGCGGTGCTGGTCGCCGCGTTCGCCAATTCGCCGTTCCGGCAGGGACGGCGCACCGGCTGGCGGTCGACACGGCAGTCGCTGTGGGCCGATCTCGACCCGGCCAGGACCCTCGCGCCGCAGGGCCGGCTCGCGCCCCGGGACGCGTGGGCGTCCCATGTGCTCGACACCCCCGTGATGTGCGTCCGCACGGCCGACGGCCCGTGGCACGTGCCGGAGGCGCTCACCTTCCGGGACTGGATCCGCGGCGGCGGGCCGCGCCCCCCGGTCAGGGCCGACCTCGACTACCACCTCACGACCCTGTTCCCGCCGGTGCGCCCCCGCGGCCACCTGGAACTGCGCATGATCGACGCCCAGTCGGGCCCGGACGGCTGGCTGGTGCCCCTGGCGGTCACCACCGCGATGTTCGACGACCCGGAGGCGGCGGAGAGCGTGTACCGCGCCGTGAAGCCGCTGGCCGAGACCGCGGGCCCGGCTCCCGCACCGCGCAACCCGCTCTGGACCGCCGCCGCCCGTGACGGGCTGCGCGACCCGGAGCTGGCGGCGGCGGCAGCGGCCTGCTTCACGGCCGCCCTGGAGGCGCTGCCCCGGATCGGGGCGAGCGAGCACGTCATCGGGACGGTCGCCGCCTTCCACGAGCGCTATGTCGCCCGGGGCCGGTGTCCGGCGGACGATCTTCCCGACCCGGCACCGGGGTTCCATGGAAAGGGCTTGGTCCGATGACTGACACTCCCGCTCCGCACACCGGCGAGGAAGCCGACGCGGAGGCTCTGCGCGAGCGCGCCCTGGCCGCGCTCCTGACCGCCCGCGCGCGCACCGCGCTGCTGACCGACTGCGTCGACGACCACGAGCTCACCGCACAGCACTCCCCTCTGATGTCGCCCCTGGTCTGGGACCTGGCGCACATCGGCAACCAGGAGGAGCTGTGGCTGCTGCGGGCGGTCGGCGGCCGTGAGGCGATGCGCCCGGAGATCGACGGGCTGTACGACGCCTTCGAGCACTCCCGGGCCAGCCGGCCCTCGCTGCCCCTGCTGGCGCCCGCCGAGGCGCGGACGTACGCCGCCGACGTGCGCGGGCGGGCCCTGGACGTCCTCGGCGGCGCTCCCCTGCACGGTGGGGGGCGCCCGCTGGAGCGTGCGGGCTTCGCCTTCGGGATGGTCGCCCAGCACGAGCAGCAGCACGACGAGACGATGCTGATCACCCATCAGCTCCGCGCGGGCGAGGCGGTGCTCGGGGCCCCGGAGCCGCCCGGGCCCGCCGGCGGCACGCTCCCCGCCGAGGTGCTCGTCCCCGGGGGCCCCTTCACCATGGGCACCTCCACGGAGCCCTGGGCACTGGACAACGAGCGGCCCGCGCACCGGCGCGAGGTCGCGGCCTTCCACATCGACACCGCTCCGGTCACCTGCGGCGCCTACCGGGACTTCATCGAGGACGGCGGCTACGCCGACCCCCGCTGGTGGGCTGCCGAGGGCTGGGCGATGGTCCGGGAGGACGACCTGACGGCACCCCGGTTCTGGCACCGGGACGCCGGCCAGTGGCTGCGGCGGCGGTTCGGGGTGACCGAGCCGGTGCGGGCCGACGAACCGGTGCTCCACGTCAGCTGGTACGAGGCGGACGCGTACGCCCGCTGGGCGGGCCGGCGTCTGCCGACCGAGCCGGAGTGGGAGAAGGCGGCCCGTCACGACCCCGGCTCGGGGCGCTCCCTGCGCTATCCGTGGGGCGACGCGGACCCGACGCCCGCACACGCCAATCTGGGCCAGCGCCACCTGCGGCCCGCCGCCGCGGGGGCGTACCCGGAGGGACGGTCGCCGGCCGGCGCGGGGCAGTTGATCGGCGACGTGTGGGAATGGACGTCGAGCGACTTCCTGCCCTATCCCGGCTTCGTGGCGTTCCCGTACCGGGAGTACTCGGAGGTGTTCTTCGGCCCCGGGCACAAGGTGCTGCGCGGCGGGTCCTTCGCCGTGGACGCCGTCGCCTGCCGCGGCACGTTCCGGAACTGGGACCTTCCGGTCCGCCGCCAGATCTTCTCCGGTTTCCGTACGGCGAGGGACGCCTGATGTGCCGCCATCTGGCCTACCTCGGTCCGTCCGTGCCCCTGGGCGAGCTGCTGGTCTCGCCCTCGCACGGGCTGGTGCGCCAGTCCTGGGAGCCCCGGCGCCAGCGGAACGGCACGGTCAACGCCGACGGGTTCGGCGTCGGCTGGTACGCGGAGGGGGATCCCGTCCCCGGCCGCTACCGCAGGGCCGGGCCGGTGTGGGGCGACGAGACCTTCGCCGACCTGTCCCGCGTGGTGCGCAGCACGGCGCTGCTGGCCGCCGTCCGGGACGCGACCTTCGCCGGGGCGGACGGGGAGGCCGCCGCCGCCCCGTTCGCCGAGGGGCGTCTGCTGTTCAGCCACAACGGCGCGGTCGAGGGCTGGCCCGGCTCGCTGGCGGCACCGGCCGCGGCGCTGCCGCCCGAGAGGCTCCTCACCCTGGCGGCACGGAGCGACTCGGCCCTGCTCTGGGCACTGCTGCTGCACCGCGCGGCGGCGGGTGAGGACATAGCGCGGGCGGCCGCCGGCACGGTCCTCGACGTCGCCGCCGCCGCCCCGGGCTCCCGCCTCAACCTGCTGCTCACGGACGGTGCCACCGTCGTGGCGACGGCCTGGGGCGACTCCCTCTGGTATCTCCACGACCCCGGCCGCCGCACGGTGGTGGCCTCCGAGCCGTACGACGACGATCCGAGCTGGCGCGAGGTCCCGGACCGCACGCTGCTGGCCGCGACGCGTACGGATGTCCTGCTGACCCCGCTCAAGGAGCCCACCGCGTGAGTCCCTTCCTGCTGACCCGCACCCTGCCTGCGGACGCGACGGACGGGGCGCTGCGCGCCGACGTCCTGAACGGTCTGACGCGGCGGCCGAAGACGCTGCCGCCGAAGTGGTTCTACGACGCGCGCGGCAGCGACCTCTTCGAGGAGATCACCCGGCTGGACGAGTACTACCCGACGCGTGCCGAACGGGAGATCCTGATCGACCGTGCCGGTGAGATCGCGGCGGCGTCCGGCGCCCGGACCCTGATCGAGCTGGGCTCGGGTTCCTCGGAGAAGACCAGGCACCTGCTCGACGCCCTGCCGGAGCTGCACACGTACGTACCGGTGGACGTCAGTGAGAGCGCCCTCGCGGGCGCCGCCGAGGCCCTGCTCGCGGAGCGTCCGGGGCTCTCCGTGCACGCGCTCGTCGCCGACTTCACCCAGGCCCTGGAGCTGCCGGAGACGCCGGGCCCCCGGCTGGTGGCCTTCCTCGGCGGGACGCTGGGCAATCTGCTCCCGGCGGAGCGTGCCGCGTTCCTGCGGTCCGTGCGGGCGCGGCTCGCGCCCGGGGACGGGCTGCTGCTCGGCACGGACCTGGTCAAGGACGAGGCGACCCTCGTCGCGGCCTACGACGACGCGGCCGGGGTCACGGCCGCGTTCAACAAGAACGTGCTCGCGGTGGTGAACCGCGAGCTGGGGGCGGACTTCCCGCCCGACGACTTCGCGCATGTGGCCGTGTGGGACCCGGACAGCGAGTGGATGGAGATGCGGCTGCGGGCCCGGCGGGCACTGACGGTCAAGATCCGGGAGCTGGACCTCGTGGTGCAGTTCGAGGAGGGCGAGGAGCTCCGCACCGAGGTCTCGGCGAAGTTCCGCGAGCCGGGGGTGCGGGAGGAACTGGCCGCCGCGGGCCTGCGGCTGGATCAGTGGTGGACGGACGCGGCGGGCAGGTTCGCGCTGTCGTGGGCGACGGCCGACTGAGCCGCCCGCGCCAGTGCCCGCCGGCCGGACCCGGGGCCGGCGGGCACCGGCGGCAGGATCCGCACCTCGGCGACGAGTCCGGCGGCGGTCACCACCCGCCACAGCGAGGCGGCGAGCGGGTCGTCGCCGACGAACGCCACGGCGCCCGCCGTGCCGGTCCCGGCCGTCCGGTAGCTGATGCGGACCGGCCGGACGGCGGCCCCGGCGTCGACCGCGGCCTGGAAGGCGGCGGGCCGGAACCGGCCGCCCGCCCCGCGCCCGCACCAGGTGCTGCCCTGCGGGAACACCGCGACCCGTGATCCGGACTCCAGTGCCGCGGCGAGGCTCCGCACCGCGGCCGGCAGTGCGCGCAGCCGGTCCCGGTCGATGAAGAGCGTGCCGCCGAGCGCGGCGAACGGTCCGAGCAGCGGCCAGCGCCGTATCTCGCTCTTGGCGACCATCCGGGCGGGCAGCACGGCGGCCACGAGGGGGATGTCCAGCCAGGACACGTGGTCGGCCACGACGAGCTCACCGGTCCGCGGCCGTGCCGGGTCCACCGGCTCCCCGGTGACCCGCAGGCGTACGCCGAAGGCGCGGACCACCGCACGGGCCCACCGGCGGATCAGCCGGTCCCTCCGGGCGGGGGCCAGCAGCAGCACCGCGGGCACGGACAGCACCCCGAGGAGGGTGAGCGCGCAGCCGGCGAGCAGCAGGGCCAGTGCGGGCAGCGGGGCGCGCCTGGCCCCCTCGTGGCGCGCGCAGGCGCGCGGGGTGCAGGGGGCGACGGGCAGCCAGGCGCTCATCGCAGCGGGGCCAGCGAGAGGAAGTGGCGCAGGTAGCGCGGGTCGGTGCGGCGCATGGAGAGCAGGACGTAGAGGTCCGCCACGCCGAAGTCGGGGTCGTGGGCGGGGGCTCCGCAGACCCAGGCGCCCAGGCGCAGGTAGCCGCGCAGCAGCGGCGGCAGCCCGGCGCGTCCGCCCGCGCCGCCGCCGGGGTGGCCGGTGGTGTCCCAGAGGCGGTGGGGGGTGACCCAGTACTCCTCGGGTGCCAGGTGGTGGGCCCGTACGGTGTCCCAGCTCCTGGCGGCCAGCGCCCCGCCGTCGGCGAGGGGGACGGAGCAGCAGCCGGCCAGCCAGGTGTGGCCGGTGCGCTCCATGTAGCGGGCGAGTCCGGCCCAGATCAGGGCGATGACGGCGCCGTCCCGGTGGGCCGGGTGGACGCAGGACCTCCCCACCTCGACGAGGTCGTCCCGGATCGGGGCGAGCCGTGCGAGGTCGAACTCGCTCTCCGCGTAGAGGCCGCCCGCGCGCGCGGCCCCCGCGGGCGGCAGCAGCCGGTAGGTCGCGACGACCTCGCCGGTGGCGCTCTCGCGGACCAGCAGGTGATCGCAGTGGGCGTCGAACGCGTCGGCGTCAAGGCCGGGTTCGGTGCTGTCGAGCCGGGCGCCGAGCTCCCCGGCGAAGACCAGGTGGCGCAGCCGCTGCGCGGCGCGTACGTCGTCCTGGCAGGTGGCCAGGGCGACCCGGTAGCGGGAGGGGGCGGCGGTCTGCCGTGGTGCGGGGACACCGGCGGGAACGGGGGCGGGGGAGGCGAGGGGCAGCACGGTCATGGCGGTCTCCGGGGACGGATCGGCGGCGGCTGCCGGGCTGCCGTGGTAGGGCGACGGCCCGGTCCCCCTACTTCTTCCGCGACCGGCTGGATTCGACGTGACCGCTGTGGAGCGAGGGGGTGTGCGACGGCTGAATCCCCGGCTCGCGGGGTGCGCGGCCCGCCCCGTCCGGTGTCAGCCGGTGCCGAGCTTCGCGCTGATGCGGTCGGAGGCCTTCTTCGCCTCCTCCGCGGGATCGCCGCCCTCCAGCACCGCGGTCATGTACGGCTTGATCGGGTTGTCCGCCTCGACGGCCGGCCAGGAGGGGGAACCGGGGGTCGCGCGGCCCTGGGTGGCGCCCGCCGCCATCGCGGAGGTCCCTTCCTGCCCCTCGACGACCCCCGCGAGTGCGGGTTTGTTCGGCACGTAGCTCATGGCGCGGGCGAGCTCCGTCTGCCACTTCGTCCCCGCGAGCGCCTTGACGATCTCGACGCCCTCGCTCCGCCGTTCCGCGCCCTCCGGCACGATGAGGTCGGACCCTCCGGTGAAGACCGCACCGGGCTTCCGGGCGCTCTTGCCGGGGATGGGGAAGTAACCCAGTTTTCCGCGGAGTTCGGGGTTCTGCTGTTCGATGAGAGCGGCACTGCCGGGTACGGAGATGATCTGGGCGACCGAACCTCCGGCGAAGACGTCGGTCTCCGGAGGCGTCTGCTCGTCGGCGTCCTTGGGGCCGTCGCCGAGGCCCTGGAGCGTCCGGTAGAAGTCCATGCCGCGCAGCGCGGCGGGCGAGTGGAGCGCGCCGCGCCAGTCGCCTCCCCGGTCTTCGGCCAGTTCGCCGCCCTCGTCCCAGATGAACCCGGCGAGCACGTACCAGTTCTGCCCGGCGAGGTAGATGCCCTGCCGGCCGGCGGTGTCGAGGCGCTCCGTGGTGTCCAACCAGGCGTCACGCGTCGTGGGGATCTCGGTGATCCCGGCCTGCGCGAAGAGGTCCTTGTGGTAGATCACGACACGGTTGGCCGCGTACCAGGGGATCCCGTACTGCGCGCCGTTGATCCTGCCCGGTTCGGCGAGCCCGGGGAGCCAGTCCTCTCCCCCGAGGTCGCGCAGCGACTCCAGGGTGAGGTCGCGCAGTCCGCCGCTCTCCGCGTACTGGGCGACCTGGGTGTTCCCGACCTCGATGACGGCGGGCGCGTCGTCGCTGTCGAGCGCCTTCAGCACCTTGGGGCCGATGCCGCCCCACTCCTGGAGGACGAACTCCAGCCGGACGGTGGGGTGCTCGGCCTCGTAGGACGCCGTGAACCGGTCGAGGAAGCCCTGGGACGCGCTGCCCTTCATCAGCCAGACCGTGACCGTGCTGCGGTCGGCGTCCGCGCCCGGGAGGAGGCCGCAGCCGCTCAGTGCGAGGGAGGAGACGAGCGCGACGGCTCCGGCCAGTATGCGGATCTTCACGAGGGCCACCTTCTGCGGAACGGCACGACGGAACGACAGGACCCGGGTGGGGGGACTGCGGGCGGCGCTCGCACGGGCGTATGGACGGGAAGTTTGGTATGTACCAATCGGCGGGTCAAGACCTCGCGGCGTCCCGGATCACCGGCCCGGCACCGCACCGGCGGGCCGGCACCTCGCGCGCGGCCCCGGAGTGGGGCACCGTGGAAGCACGAAAGGGGACCTTCCATGTCGAATCACACCTATCGGGTCACCGAGATCGTCGGCACCTCCGAGGAGGGCCTCGACGCGGCCATCCGGAACGGCGTCGCCCGGGCCGCCGAGACGCTGCACCACCTCGACTGGTTCGAGATGACCCAGATCCGCGGCCACATCGAGGACGGCCGGGTCGCCCACTACCAGGTGGGGCTCAAGGTCGGCTTCCGCCTGGACGAGACGGCCTGACGGCGTTCGGCTGTCTCCTCGGGGGCCGCGCCGGCCCCTCCCGGAAAGCCGGTCGCGCCCGCGCCGCGGGCCGGTCCCGGCGGCGGGGCCCGGCGGCGCGGTGCCGTGCCGGGTGCCCGTCGCGGAGCGTGGCCGTCCGAGATGCAGGCGGGCCGCCGCGCTGCTTCGCTGAGGGGGTCCGCTCCCCCACAGACGCAGGAGTGATCATGAGCGATGCAGGTGAGTCCGGCGGCCGGGTCCGCCAGCTGCGTGCCAAGGCCCAGGAACTGAACGAGGCGGCGGAGCGCGCCGCCGATCCGGAGCAGCGTCAGCGGCTCCAGGACAAGGCCCGCCGGCTGCGGGAGCAGAGCGAGCAGGAGAGCTCCCTGACGGACCGCGGCATGGACCCCATGGTGTAGTGCGGGCGCCCGCCCTGCCGGTGGTCCTCCCCGTGCGGGAGGATCACCGGCAGCAGCACGACCGCCCCCGCCGATCCCCCACGGAGCCGCAGCGCCGATGTCCACTCCCCATGACCCCTACGTGCGGGTGCGCGGTGCGCGCGAGCACAACCTCCGCGACGTGGACGTCGACATCCCGCGCGACAGCCTCGCGGTCTTCACCGGCGTCTCCGGCTCGGGCAAGTCCTCGCTGGCCTTCGGGACGATCTACGCGGAGGCGCAGCGCCGCTACTTCGAGTCCGTCGCCCCGTACGCGCGCCGGCTGATCCACCAGGTCGGGGCCCCCGACGTCGGGGAGATCACCGGCCTGCCGCCCGCCGTGTCGCTGGAACAGCGCCGGTCGGCTCCCGGGGCGCGCTCCTCGGTGGGCACGGTCACCACCCTGTCGAACTCGCTGCGGATGCTGTTCTCCCGGGCGGGTGACTACCCGGCCGGTGCCGAGAGGCTCGACTCCGACGCCTTCTCGCCGAACACGGCGGCCGGAGCGTGTCCCGAGTGCCACGGCCTGGGGCTGATCCACCGCACCACCGAGGAACTGCTCGTGCCGGACCCGTCGTTGTCGATCCGGGACGGGGCGGTCGCGGCCTGGCCGGGGGCCTGGCAGGGCAAGAACCTGCGGGACGTGCTGGACGCCCTCGGGTACGACGTCGACCGGCCGTGGCGGGAGCTGGATCCCGCCGACCGCGAGTGGATCCTGTTCACGGACGACCGGCCGGTGGTGACCGTCCGTCCGGTGCGTGACGCCGGACGGATCCAACGCCCCTACCAGGGCACGTACATGAGCGCCCGGCACTATGTGATGCACACGTTCGCGGACTCCCGGAGCCGGACCCTGCGGGCGAAGGCGGAGCGCTTCCTCACCGCCGCACCCTGTCCGGTGTGCGACGGGAGCAGGCTGCGCCGGGAGGCGCTGGCGGTCACCTTCGCGGGGCGTACGATCACCGACCTGGTGGCGCTCCCGCTCACGGCCCTCACCGAGGTGCTGCTGGAGTCGGGCGGCGCGAGCGACACGGCGCGGGTGCTCACCGCGGACCTGCTGGCCAGGATCGGGCCGGTGACCGAACTGGGCCTCGGCTACCTCAGCCTCGACCGGACGGCCCCGAGCCTGTCCTCGGGCGAGCTGCAGCGGCTCCGGCTGGCCACCCAGCTGCGGTCGGGGCTGTTCGGCGTCGTTTACGTGCTGGACGAGCCGTCGGCGGGCCTCCACCCCGCCGACACGGAGGCGCTGCTCGGGGTGCTCGGCAGGCTCAAGGAGGCGGGCAACTCGGTCTTCGTGGTGGAGCACCAGTTGGACGTGGTGCGGCGGGCCGACTGGCTGGTGGACGTGGGCCCGCTGGCCGGTGAGCACGGGGGCCGGGTCCTGCACAGCGGCCCTCCGGCGGAGCTCGCCTCGGTGGCCGCGTCCGCGACCCGCCGCTTCCTCTTCGACGAGGGCCCGGCCCCCGCGCGCGAGCCGCGGGAACCGTCCGGATGGATCACGCTGCGCGGGGTGGACCTGCACAACGTGCGCGGTGTCGACGCCGCGTTCCCGCTCGGTGTGCTGACGGCGGTGACCGGCGTCTCGGGGTCGGGCAAGTCCACCCTCGTCGGACAGGTCCTGGCCGGTGTGCTCGCCGGCCGGCGGCCGGCGGGGACCGCCGGGGACGCCGCCGCCCCGGAGGAGGCGCGGGGCTGCGCGTCGGCGGAGGGACTGGCGGCGGTCGACCGGCTGGTGCAGGTGGACCAGCGGCCCATCGGACGTACGCCCCGCTCCAACCTGGCGACGTACACGGGGCTGTTCGACGTGGTGCGCACGCTCTTCGCCGGGACCGGGACGGCCCGTGCCCGGAAGTACCGGGCGGGCCGGTTCTCCTTCAACGTGGCGGGCGGGCGGTGCGAGACGTGCCAGGGCGAGGGGTTCGTCTCCGTCGAGCTGCTCTTCCTGCCGAGTACGTACGCCCCCTGCCCGGACTGTCACGGGGCGCGCTACAACCCGGAGACCCTCCAGGTGACCCTGCGGGGTCTCACCGTCGCGGAGGTGCTGGACCTGACGGTGGAGGCGGCGGCGGACTTCCTGGCCGGCACGCCCGCGGCCGAGCGGAGCCTGCGCGCCCTGCTGGACGTCGGGCTCGGCTATCTGCGGCTGGGGCAGCCCGCGACGGAGCTGTCGGGCGGCGAGGCGCAGCGCATCAAGCTCGCCACCGAGCTCCAGCGCGCCCGGCGCGGACACACCCTCTACCTGCTGGACGAGCCCACGACGGGCCTGCATCCGGCCGATGTGGAGGTGCTGATGCGGCAGTTGCACGGCCTGGTCGACGCGGGGAACTCGGTCGTCGTCGTGGAGCACGACATGGCGGTGGTGGCCGGTGCGGACCGGGTGATCGACCTGGGGCCGGGCGGCGGGGACCTGGGCGGCCGGATCGTCGCCACCGGGACGCCCGGGGAGGTCGCCCGTGCGGCGGGGAGCCGTACCGCCGCGTATCTCGCGAAGGCCCTGCGGACGGACTGACTCCCCGCGGCGGGACGGGTCAGCGGCGCACCCTGCGGCCGGCGCGCAGCCACTCCTTGTTCATGGCGGTGATCGACGGCAGCGGGATGCCCTTGGGGCAGGCGGTGGCGCACTCCCCGGTGAGGGTGCAGCCGCCGAAGCCCTCGTCGTCCATGGTGGCGACCATGTCGAGCACCCGGGTCTCCCGCTCGGGCGCTCCCTGCGGGAGCACGTTCAGGTGGTTGACCTTGGCCGAGGTGAAGAGCATCGCCGAGCCGTTCGGGCAGGCCGCGACGCAGGCGCCGCAGCCGATGCACTCGGCGTGCTCGAAGGCCGTGTCGGCGTCCGGCTTGGGCACCGGGGTGGCGTGGGCGTCCGGCGCGGTGCCGGTGGGCGCCGAGATGTATCCGCCGGCCTGGATGATCCGGTCGAAGGAGGAGCGGTCGACGACCAGGTCCTTGACGACCGGGAAGGCGGCGGCGCGCCACGGTTCGACGTCGATCGTGTCGCCGTCCTCGAAGGACCGCATGTGGAGCTGGCAGGTGGTGGTCCGTTCCGGGCCGTGGGCGTCGCCGTTGATGACGAGACTGCAGGCGCCGCAGATGCCCTCGCGGCAGTCGTGGTCGAAGGCGACGGGCTCGTCCCCGCCGAGGAGGAGTTCCTCGTTGAGGGTGTCGAGCATCTCCAGGAACGACATGTCCGGGGAGATGCCGTCGACTTCGTAGGTGGCCATGGCGCCGGGCGCCTCGGCGTTCCGCTGGCGCCAGACGCGCAGGGTGAGCTTCATGCGTAGCTCCGCTGGGTGGGGTGGACGTACTCGAAGACGAGGTCTTCCTTGTGCAGGACGGGGGCGTCGCCGGTGGCGCTGAACTCCCAGGCGGCGGCGTAGGAGAACTCCTCGTCGCGGCGGGCGGCCTCGCCGTCCGGGGTCTGCGACTCCTCCCGGAAGTGGCCGCCGCAGGACTCGGCGCGGTGCAGTGCGTCGAGGCACATGAGCTCGGCGAGCTCCAGGTAGTCGACGACCCGGTTGGCCTTCTCCAGCGTCTGGTTGAGCTGCTCTCCGGTGCCGGGCACCTTGACCCGCCGCCAGAACTCCTCGCGGATCAGGGGGATCCGCCCGAGGGCCTCGCGCAGTCCCTCCTCGGTGCGGGCCATCCCGCAGAACTCCCACATGAGTGCGCCGATCTCCCGGTGGAAGGAGTCCGGGGTGCGGTCCCCGTCGACCGCGAGGAGGAGGTTCAGCCGGTCCTCGGTCTCGGCGACGGCCTCGGCGACCGCCGGGTGGCCGGCGTCGACGTCCTCCCTGTGCGGATTGCGGGCCAGGTAGTCGTTGATGGTCGCCGGCAGGACGAAGTAGCCGTCGGCGAGGCCCTGCATCAGCGCGGAGGCGCCGAGGCGGTTGGCACCGTGGTCGGAGAAGTTGGCCTCGCCGACGGCGAAGAGGCCGGGCACCGTGGTCTGGAGGTCGTAGTCGACCCAGAGCCCGCCCATCGTGTAGTGGACGGCGGGGTAGATCCGCATGGGGGTCTCGTACGGGTTCTCCGCGGTGATGCGGGCGTACATGTCGAAGAGGTTGCCGTACTTCTCCTCGACCTTCTTCCTGCCCATGCGCGCGACGGCCTCGGCGAAGTCGAGGTAGACGCCCTGGCCGCCGGGGCCGACGCCCCGTCCCTCGTCGCAGACGTTCTTCGCGGCGCGGGAGGCGATGTCGCGGGGCACCAGGTTCCCGAAAGCCGGGTAGAGGCGCTCCAGGTAGTAGTCCCGCTCGTCCTCGGGGATCCGGTTCGCGGGCCGGTCGTCGCCCTCGGCCTTCGGGACCCAGATGCGTCCGTCGTTGCGCAGCGACTCGCTCATCAGCGTCAGCTTCGACTGGTGGTCGCCGGTGCGCGGGATGCAGGTGGGGTGGATCTGGGTGAAGCAGGGGTTCGCGAACCAGGCCCCGCGCCGGTGGGCGCGCCAGATCGCGGTGGCGTTGGAGTTCATGGCGTTCGTCGACAGGTAGAAGACGTTGCCGTAGCCGCCGCTGGCCAGGACGACCGCGTCGGCGAAGTGGGTCTCGGTCCTCCCGGTGACGAGGTCGCGGGCCACGATGCCGCGGGCCTTCCCGTCGACGACGATCAGGTCGAGCATCTCCGTGCGGGCGTGCAGCTCGACGTTACCGGCGGCGATCTGGCGGGACAGTGCCTGGTAGGCGCCGAGGAGGAGCTGCTGTCCCGTCTGGCCGCGGGCGTAGAAGGTCCGGGAGACCTGGACGCCGCCGAAGGAGCGGTTGTCGAGGAGGCCGCCGTACTCGCGGGCGAACGGGACGCCCTGGGCGACGCACTGGTCGATGATCTCGACGGAGATCTCGGCCAGCCGGTGGACGTTCGACTCGCGGGCGCGGAAGTCGCCGCCCTTGACGGTGTCGTAGAAGAGGCGGTGCACCGAGTCACCGTCGTTGCGGTAGTTCTTGGCGGCGTTGATGCCGCCCTGCGCGGCGACGGAGTGGGCACGCCGGGGTGAGTCCTGGAAGCAGAACTGGACGACGTGGTAGCCCTGTTCGGCGAGCGTGGCACCGGCGGAGCCGCCGGCCAGGCCGGTGCCGACGACGATCACGGTGTGCTTGCGGCGGTTGGCCGGGTTGACCAGCTTCGCCTCGAAGCGGCGGGTGTCCCAGCGGTCGGCGACGGGTCCGCCGGGCGCCTTGGCGTCGACGAGGGGGTCGCCGGTGCGGTAGTTCGTGTAGTCGCTCACGTCAGCTCACCACTCCGGTCATCACGGCGACGGGCACGGAGACGAAGCCGGCCGTCAGCACCACTGCGAGGATGTGCGCGAGGGCCTTCAGCACACGGTCACGGGCCGCGCTGCCCACGCCGAGGGTCTGCGCCGCGCTCCAGAACCCGTGCCGCACATGCAGGCCCAGGGCGAGCACGGCGACGATGTAGATGACGTTGCCGTACCAGGTCGAGAAGGTGTCGAGCACGTTCTGGTAGGGGTGGCCGGGCTGGAATCCGCCGCTGTGCACGGTGCCCGTCGTGAGGTCCAGGATGTGCCAGACGATGAAGAGCGCGAGGATGACGCCGCCGTAGCGCATGGTGCGGGTGGCGTAGCTGGAGCGTGCCTTCCGGTGGACGTACCGCGTGGGGCGCGCCCGGAGGTCGCGGCGGCTCAGCTGGTAGGCGCAGACGGCGTGCAGCACGACGGCCGCCACGAGGACCACGCGGACGATCCAGAGCGCCCACTCGTGGTGCAGGAACGGCTCGCCGAGGGTCCGGAGCCAGTGCGCGTAGTGGTTGAACTCGTCGGATCCGAAGAAGATCTTCAGGTTGCCCAGCATGTGCACGACCAGGTAACCGAGCATGACCAGGCCGCTCACCGCCATGATCGCCTTCTTGCCGACGGACGAGTCCCAGACCGTACGCGTCATGGACGGCCGTCGGTCCGTCCGCGTTGCCAATGCCATGGACACGACGCTAGAGGCGGAGGGCACCATCAGTCCAAGACATGGAATACGTGATCTCGATAGGCATCACCTATGCACCCCGCTATCGTCGGGGCCATGCACTTCCAGCAGCTCACCTATTTCGTGGCCGTCGCCGAGGCCCGGCACTTCACCCGGGCCGCCGAGGAGGTGCACGTGTCGCAGCCCTCCCTCTCCCAGCAGATCAAGGCCCTGGAGAGCGAGCTCGGCGCCGAGCTGTTCAGCCGCGCGCGCGGCAACATCTCGCTGACGGACGCGGGCGAGGCGCTGCTGCCGCTGGCCCGCAGGATCCTGGCCGACGCCGACACGGCGCGGCACGAGGTGCAGGAGCTGGTCCAGCTGCGCCGGGGGCGGATCAGGCTCGGCGCCACCCCGAGCGTCTGCACCGGGCTGCTGCCCGACGTGCTGCGCGCCTTCCACGGAGCCCATCCCGGGATCCGGCTGCTGATCGAGGAGGGCGGCTCCCACGACCTCGTGCGGCAGCTCGCCCGGGGCGCCCTGGACCTCGCGCTGCTCGTGCTGCCGCTGCCCGCCGGCTCCCCCGCGCTGACGACGGTGGAGCTGCTGCACGAGGACCTGGTGGTGGTGTCGCCGGCCTCCCGGCCCGCCCCCGGCCGGAACGGCTCCGTGCGCGTGGCCGATCTGGGGCGTGAGCCGCTGGTGATGTTCCGGCACGGCTACGACCTGCGGGAGCTGACCGTGGCGGCGTGCCGGGCGGAGGGGTTCGAGCCGTCGTTCACCGTGGAGGGCGGGGAGATGGACGCCGTGCTCGGTTTCGTACGGGCGGGTCTCGGCATCGCCGTGGTGCCCCGCATGGTCGCCGTGCGGGCCGGCCAGGACCTGCGGACGACCCCGCTGGCGCCGCCGGGGCTGCGGCGCACGATCGCCCTGGCGCACCGCAGCGACGTCGAACCGCCGCGCGCGGCGCGCGAGCTGCAGCGGATGCTCGTCGGCGCCGGACCGCCGACCGTGTCCTCGGCCGCCGACGGGCCCCGTCCGGCCGGCGGCTGAGGACGGGCCGTCAGACCGCGTCGGCGAGCAGCAGGGTGTGGATGCGGTCGGGCGCTCCCGGCCTGGCGTAGTACCAGCCCTGCGCGGTGTCGCAGCCGAGCCGGCGCAGCTGCTCGGCCTGGGCCCCGGTCTCCACGCCCTCCACCGTGACCGCGAGGTCCAGGCTGTGGGCGAGCGAGACGATGCCCTCGACGATCTTCACGTCGACGGGGTCGGCCGGGTGGTGCTGCATCCCCCGGGTGAAGGAACGATCCAGCTTGAGCACGCTCACCGGCAGCCTGCGCAGGTTCGCCAGATTGGAGTAGCCGGTCCCGAAGTCGTCCAGCGCGATGTCGACCCCCATCTCCGCCAGTTGGCGCAGCGGTTTCAGCAGATCGTCGTCGGCACCGATCAGCGCCGACTCGGTGACCTCCAGACAGAGCGCGCCCGGCTCCAGACCCGAGCGTTCCAGCACGTCGACGGTCTCGGCGACCAGGTTCGGGTGGTGCAGCTGGGTCGGCGACAGGTTGACGTTGATCCGCAGGGGGCCACCGTCGGTGTGACGTTCCTGCCAGAAGTTCGCCTGCCGTACCGACTCCTCCAGGACCCAGCGGCCGAGCGGCACGATCAGCCCGGTGTGCTCCGCGAGCGGGATGAACCGGTCCGGGCCCAGTACCCCGTGCTGCGGGTGGCACCAGCGCACCAGCGCCTCGGCACCGTGCACACTCCCGTCCCCGAGGTGGACCAGCGGCTGGTACTCGATGAAGAACTCGCCCCGGTCCAGCGCGGCGGGCAGCGCCGTGGTCAGCCCGTGCCGGGTGATGGCGCGGGCGTCCGCCTCGGCGTCGGCGAGCGCGAAGCGGTTGCCGCCCGCCGCCTTGGCCCGGTACATCGTGATGTCGGCGCTGCGCAGCACCTCGGCGGCGGTGCGCTCGCCCGAGGGACCCTCGACGATGCCGACGGATCCGCGCACCGTCAGCTCACGGCCGTCGAGCCGCACGGGCGTGGCGAGGGCCAGGAGGATGCGGCCGGCCAGCTCGTGGACGTCGTCCTCGGTGCGCGGGCCGGTGGTGAGGGCGACGAACTCGTCGCCGCCGAGCCGGGCCACCATCTCGCCCGGAGCCGTCGCGCAGCTCTGCAGCCGGTCGGCGACCTCGACCAGGAGCCGGTCCCCCGCCGCGTGGCCGAGGCTGTCGTTGATCGCCTTGAAGCCGTCCAGGTCGAGGTAGCAGAGCCCGAAGCGCATGCCCTCCCGAGGGGCGAGCGCCTTCTCCAGCCGCTCGAAGAACAGCGTGCGGTTGGGCAGGCCGGTGAGCGCGTCGTGCGTGGCCTCGTAGCGCAGGCGCAGGTTGAGCAGCCGTCGCTCGGTGGTGTCCTCCATCAGGGCGAGCTGGTACTCGGGCCGCCCCTCCGGGTCCCGCAGCAGCGACACCGTGAGATTGGTCCAGAGCACGGTGCCGTCGTTGCGGTAGAAGGGCTTCTCGACGCTGTAGTGCTCGCGTTCCCCGCTCACCAGCTCGTCGTAGTACCTCCACACGTGCGGCGAGTCCTCGGGGTGCACCCACTCCTTCACCTTGTGGCTGCGGACGTGGTGCTCCAGACCGCCGAACATCCGGGTGAGCGTGTCGTTGATCTCCAGGATGTTGCCGTCGAGGTCGGCGATGCCGATCCCGATCGCGGCGTCCTTGAACACGGCGCGGAAGCGTGCCTCCGTGGCGTGCAGCGCCTGCTCGGCGTGGGAGCGCGCGGTGAGCGCGGAGCGGGCGATCGCCTCCTGCTCGGCGAGCGTCCGCTCGCGCAGCGCCTGGGTGAAGCCGCCGGCCAGGGCGTGCTGGATCCGCGCGCAGCGGGCCCTGCTGTCCTCCGTCGACAGCTCGGTGGGACCGTTACCGCCGCAGTAGAGCACCAGGTACGAGTCGATGACGCCGAGGGTGGAGCTCAGTGCGTCGGGGTCCGTGCAGTGGGCGGCGACGAGTCCGGCTCCGACGCGGTGCGCGGGGCCGGCGTCGAAGGCCCGGGAGTGCAGGATGCCGCTGAGCTCCCGGGCGAGCGGGAGCAGGTGCTCCTCGAACTCCGGGCGGGTCAGGGAGGTGGCCGTGGACGGGAAGATCGCCCGGCTCCAGATGGTGGCGAACCTCCGGAGCCGGCCCTCGGGGCCGTCGGGTTCCGCGTCCGGCGCGCCGGACGACTGGGAGGGGATGCTCACGCCTTGCGCCCCACCCCGGCGAAGCCCGCATAGGTGAACATGTCCTCCTGGGCCAGCGCCTCGGCGGATTCGGGGCGCCACTCGGGCATGGGGACGAGGCCCGGGTCGACCATCTCGAACCCCTCGAAGAACCGGCCGATCTCCGCGCGTGAACGCATGATCAGCGGATTGCGGATGGTGCGGTAGACACCGACCGTGCGGCCGGCCTCCTCCTGGATGAGCGGGATGCCCTCGTAGGAGGCGTGCGTCAGCAGCAGGAGACTGCCGGGAGCGAGCGCGTCGCGCAGTTCGGCGACCGCCGCGTACGGGTCGTCGGCGTCCTCGACGAAGTGGAGCACCGCCACCAGGAGCAGCGCCACCGGCTTGTCCAGGTCGAGGAGGGCGTTGACCTCCGGGTTGCCCAGGATGTCCTGGGGCTTGCGGAGGTCGGCGGCGGCGATGACGGCCCGCTCGTTGCCCTGGAGGACCGCCTGACTGTGTGCGACCGCGACCGAGTCGTGGTCGACGTAGGCGATCCGGGCTTCCGGATCGGCCGCCTGGGCCACTTCGTGGACATTGCCGAAGGTCGGTATTCCGGAACCGATGTCCAGGAACTGGTTGACGCCCTGTGTGGTGGCATAGTCCACCGCCCGCCGCATGAAGGCACGATTCGCCTGCATCACCTTGGGCAGTCCCGGCATGAACTCCATGGCTTTGCGGGCCGCTTCGCGGTCCACCTCGAAATTGTGCGAACCGCCCAGATAGAAGTCATACATACGAGACACGCTCGGCACCGAGATGTCTATGCCCTGCGGTGCCCAGGAGGGTCGCTCCATCGATGTCTCCAACAGTCGCCACGGCGATCCGGCCATGTTCATGGTCAGTGTTGACCAGAGGCTACTGATCGACCGCCAAGAGAGCGAGTGGAAACGGCAATTACAGATCCGTTATTGGTCACACGCTGCACACATGTCGACCGGTCCGTCGCTGCCCGTGCGCAGGCGACGACGGAACGGCATCGCGGAATTCCTCCGGGCTCCGTCCGGGACCCCGGCAGAACTCTCCCGAGGTGATACCGCGTACCATGTCCCGCCGTTTCTCCGGGTGTTGGCGTCTTCCGGTGCCGCGCCCCGGGAACACGTCCGGGTCGGCCGGGAGCCGGGCACCGGCGGACGCACACCGTCGGTACGGTCGAGGGAGGCGTCCGCCCTCCTCGGACACCGGCGACGCCGTCCCGGGGCGGGCGGGACCGCCGGCCGCTCCGTGCGGCCCTCGCGGGTACAGGCGGACGCCATCGGCCGGGCGAGATCCGCGTACACCGGTGGACCGCCCTCGGGTGCCTTCCGACCGCTCCCCGCCGGTCTCCGGATCCTTCCGAAATCCTTGCGAATGAAAAGTGCGGCGCGGTCCTGGGTCCGGATCCCTCCCGACCCGCTGTCCGTCCGGGGTGGCGGCGGACACCGCTCCGCCCTGATGCACCGCGCCCCGCGACTCCGCGTCGCCGGGTCCGGCGCACCGGGGCCGCGCAGCGTCGCCCTCACCGTACGAGCCGTACGAGCCGTACGAGCCGTGTGGCGCCCCCGTGTTCGAGGAGATCCGGGACACGGCTCGGCGGGCATAAACCAGAAGCGCCGCACGTCCCCTCCATCAGGCGAATCAGCGCTCGGCCCCGCGTGCCCGGCGGCCGGGGGGTACATGCTCCCCGGCGTGTACGGATCACGCATATGGCGGCTGACGGCCGCCACCCTGCTCCTGCTGCTCGCCGTTCCGCTGCCGGCCGCGGGCGACGACTGCGCGGTCGCCTCCATCGGGCAGGGGGACGGCGGGTCGTCCGTCGCCGTTGCGGGCGAGGGGCGCTGCGGGGCGGTCGTCACCGAACCCGAGCCGGAGCCGGAACCCGCACCACCGCCTCCGCCACCACCACGGCCCCCTGCTCCGCCGCCACCTCCAACGCCTCCGCCCCCACCGCCTCCACCGCCCGCACCCGCGCCGGCGCCCACGGTGCCGGCACCTGCGGTTCCGGTTCCGCCCCCGGCGCCGACGCCGGAACCCGAACCGGAACCCGAACCGGAAGCGGCCCCGCCGCGGCCGACCGTGCGCCCGACACCACCGCCACCGGCACCCGTCGCACTCCCCTCCTACCGGAAGCCGCCCCGCAAACAGCCCCGGAGCGGGCCTTCACTGGTCTCGCTCACCCTTCTGATCACGGCGCCCGCCGTCTTCGCCGTGGCAGTGCTGCGGCCCCGCTCGTCCCGCTGACCGAAGAAGGGAACCCATGTCGGAATGGCTTGTTCTGACCATCGCGATGGCGTCCGCCTGTGCCGTGGTCCTCACCACCGCGGTCCTCAGCAACCGTCGCGTCGCCGAGGACGACGACCCGTCACAGACCCCGGACGTCATCGAGTACATGACGATGATGATCGGCGTGGTGTACGCGATCGTGCTCGGCCTGGCCATCGCGGGCGTCTGGGAGGGCCGCAGCGCCGCCCAGGAGTCCGTACGCCTGGAGGCCCAGGCACTGCACGAGGTGAGCGCGCGCTCGGCCGTCTATCCGGTCGAGGTCCGCGACCGGATCCGCGCGGACGTCGACGCCTACGTCGCCCATGTGGTCGGCGACGAATGGAGGGCGATGACGGACAGCGGGAACCTCACCGCCGAGGGGACCCGGCTGCTCGACCGGGTCCGGGCCGATGTGACGGAGTACGAACCGCGGACGGATCTTGAGGGGCAGGCCTACCAGCCGCTGGTGGACCAGGTGGCGGCGGTCGACGACGCGCGCGGGTCCCGCGGGCAGAACGCCGGCGCGACCATGCCCGGAGTGGTCTGGTTCGGCCTGATCACCGGGGCCGTCGTGACGGTCGGGCTGATCTTCACGCTCCAGATCCGCAGAACCTTCCGGGAGCTGCTGCTGGCCGGCCTCTTCAGCGTGCTGATCGCGTTCCTGCTCTTCCTCATCTGGGATTTCGACGCCCCCTTCGGCCGGGGCATCTCGGCGACCACGGCTCCCTTCGTCGACCTGTTCCCGCACGCGACGGGCGGATAGGGACACGGGTACGGCCGCACTCCTCACCCCCGGCCGGTGCGCCGGCCGGGGGACATCGCTGCCCCATTCGCCCTACCCCGATAGCGGGTGGTATGAGGCACTTTTAGCGTTTCGGTCATCGAGGGGCATCCCTCATGCCTCGCGGAAAACCGTTCCGCGGCTGCCCCTCGGGACCCGGAGGATCAACCATGCGCGCGATACGTGTCGCACCCGTCGCCCTGCTGAGCGCCGCCGCCTGCGTCATGATGGCACCGGCCGCATCGGCCGATGCCCTCCACGGCGGTGCGTCCGCCTCGTTCACGCCGACCATCACTCCGTCGACGGTCGCGCCGGGGGGCCGGGTCACGCTCGGCGCCATGGGGTGCACCGGGGACGCGACCGCGTTCTCGGGCGTGTTCGACACGATCACCATCCCGAGCGGCAGATCGGCGACCGCGACGGTCGACCAGGACGCCAAGCGGGGCGCGGTCTACGAGGTCACCTTCCGCTGCGGCACCACCACACGGTCCGCCAACCTGACCATCACGAGCGGTGCCACCGCCTCTCCCACGACCGCGCCCACCACCAGTTCCACCGCCTCTCCCAACGGAGTGCTCGGCGGACTCGGCGGAAGCGTCGACACCATGGACCCCGCGGAGATCGCCGCCGGGGCCGGGCTGGTCGCGGTCGCCTCGGCCACCGCCTTCTCCGTCCTGCGCAGGCGCCGCACCGGCCGTCAGCACTGACCGCTCGTCATCACGCACCGGCGCACGACAGTCGCCCCGGGTCCTGACACAGGACTCGGGGCGACGGGCGTATCGGGCCGGGCAGCAGGTTCGACGCGTCAGATCGCCGCATTGCTCATCCGGCGACGGACGAGGAACACGGCACCGCCGACGGCCGCCGCCGCGACGAGACCGCCACCCACCTGCATCTCGACGGAGCTGGGGCCCATCGAGCCGCCGAGACCGCCCTGGGCGCCGCGCGAGGGGAGCACGGTGAAGCGGGCCGTGGCGACCGGGTCGCCGTTGCCGCCGTTCCCGCCGTTCCCGCCCTGGGCCGCACCGTCGCCGCCCTGGGCGCCGCGACCGCCGCCGTCGCCGCCCTGGCCGCCGTCGCCTCCGTTGCCGCCGCCGAAGTTGTTGCCGCTGTCGTTGCACCGCACGGACAGGCTGTAGTGCCCGGGCGTCGCGTTGTCCCGGATCCGCGCGGTGGCGTATCCGACCCGGCCCGGCGAGAGGTTCACCGTCGGGAAGGCGTTCGACCACACCCTGCCGCCGGAACGGCCACAGCCCTCCGCGCTGACCTGCATCGTGGCGCCCTGGAAGACCGAGGACGGGTTGACCGTGACGTTGGTCGGGACATTGCTCGGGTTGCTGCCCGGGCCACCGCCGGCGACGGCCAGCGGGGCTGCGAGCCCGACCGCCGCGAAGGCGGTCGCGGTCACCGCGAGAGCGCGTGAAGCACGCATCGTTGAACCTCCAGCGGGAAGCGCCCCGGAGACCTGTTCTCCGGGATGGATCGATGAGAAACGCGTCCCATGACGAACCATCACCAGAGACCGTCCGCGTCGCATGTCGGCACTGCTCCACCGTGATGAGCCGACACGCCGTGCGTACGGAACCGCATCTGACGGAAGCGCAGGTCACGGATCGTCAGAACTTTTATCCGGTCATTACTCCGAAGAGCAGGGGCGGCCGCCCGGGCCCGTCCGGCCGCCACCCGTTCGCCCTTCCCTGATCGCCGCCGCGCGGGCCCCCGCCTAGCGTGGCCGTGTCGCGACGAAGGGAGAACCATGGGCCGGGACCAGTGGGGCGGCGAGCGGAGCAGACGCACACCGTGGGGCGCGATCGCCCTGGTGATGCTGACCGGGCTGGCGCTGATGCGCAACGGCGTCGAGACCTCCCCCGGGCCGCCGCAGCCCGCCGCCGCGGCCTCGGTGGCGGGCCCCCGGGAGGCCGCGGTGTCCGCCCCGCCCGACGGCGAACCCGTCCAGCCGCTCGCGTACGCCCCGGTCGAGCGCATCCGGATCCCGTCGATCGACGTGGACGCACCCGTCGTGGACGTGAACCTGGATCCGGCGGGCTGGATCGAGGCGCCGCCCGCGCAGGACCCGAACCTCGCCGGCTGGTACCAGAACGGCGTCGCGCCGGGACAGCGCGGCACCTCCGTGATGGTCGGCCACGTCGACAACCTGGCCGGTCCCGCGGTCTTCTACGGGCTGGGCTCCCTGAGCAAGGGCGGGCGGATCGAGGTGTCCCGCTTCGACGGCCGGGTCGCGGTGTTCGAGATCTACGGCGTCGAGGTCTTCTCCAAGAACGACTTCCCCGGGGCCAAGGTCTACGGCGACACCGGGTACGCCGAGCTCCGGGTCATCACCTGCGGCGGCGGTTACACGAAGGCCGCCGGTTACGACGGGAACGTGGTGGTCTTCGCCCGGCTGGTGGAGACGCGCTGACGACCGGGGCTCCCGTCCCCCGCCGTCAGGTCCGGCGGGGGACGGTCGGGCGGTACCCCTTCTCGATCAGCGCCGGCAGATAGCGGCGCAGGGCGGCCACGCTCTGGGAACGGTTCCCGCCGGCGTCGTGCGACAGCACCACGACACCGGGTGCGGCCCCCTTCGCCACCCGTCGGACGATCGTGCCGGTGCCCGGCGTGGTCCAGTCCAGCGTGTCGACGGTCCAGGCCATCGGTTCCATGCCCAGCGCGGCGCCGATCTCGAAGGAGTTGCGGTTCCAGGCGCCGTACGGGGCCCGGTACCAGAGGGGCGGTGCGCCCAGCGCCTTCTCGATGACCTCGCTGGTGCGGCCCAGCTCGTCGCGGACGGCGCCTCGGGAGAGCTTGGGCATCAACGGGTGCGACCAGGAGTGGTTGCCGACCACGTGCCCGTCGTCCGCCGCCTCGCGCAGCAGGTCGGGGTGTTCGGCCGCCATCTCGCCGCAGACGAAGAACATCGCCCGTACGTCGTATCTGCGCAGGGTGGCCAGGATGTCCGGGGTGTACCGCGGGTCGGGGCCGTCGTCGAAGCTGAGCACCATGGCGTCGCTCCCCAGCTCGGGCAGCCGCTCGAACGGGCGGGTGCGGACCGGTGGCGGGGCGGGGCGGAAGCGGGGCGGCGCGTTCGAGGTCATGGGCCGCAGCCGGTAGGAGCCCCGGCCCGCCTGCGCCCTCGCCGGGGGCCCGGCCGCCGGAGCCGGCGGCTCGCCGCCGGGGCGTGCGGGTGTTCCGGCCGGATCAGCCGCGATCATGTGCACCGCTGCGGTGGCCCCCAGCGCCAGGGCGAGGCGCAGCAGGGTGCGTCGGTCGGCTGGAATCTGATCATGCTTCATGACCAACTGCTCGCACGGTGTACGGCATTCCCCCGCCGTCGACACCGGATATCAGATGTTTTGCACCCGATGGATGGAGCGCTTCGGTGACATCGGGCGCCGGAGGCTCCGGGGCGCGCAGAGGCGCCCGGGGGGCGCCGAGGCGGAGCGACTACCCTCGGGGCCGTGACAGACCAGCAACAACACCGGTTCGAGCGCGGCACCGACGGCCCCAAGGTGATCGTCGCGGGCATCGACGGTTCCGATTCCTCGATGCGGGCGGCGGCGTACGCGGCGGGCCTCGCCCGCCGGCAGAACGCGATGCTCGCCCTCGTCTACGTCCAGCCGGTGCTGTCGGCCGGTGCCGCCCTGGGGGCCCCGGTCGCCGACGCCACCGGGGAGGTCGCCGAGGGACTGGTGAACGAGATCAGGACCGCGACGGAGCACCTGAAGGACATCTGGAACGTCCGCTGGGAGTTCCACACGTTCCAGGGCGATCCCTACAACGGGCTCGTGACGGCCGCCGACGACCTGAAGGCGGACGCGGTGATCGTGGGTGCGTCGGAGTCCGCCGGGCACCGCCTCATCGGATCGGTGGCGGTCCGGCTCGTGAAGGCGGGCCGCTGGCCGGTCACGGTCGTCCCGTGATGCCGGCGGGCAAGCGCTGACGGCCGCGCCGCGCGGCGGGCGGGACAGTTCGGGGACGGGCCGTCCGTGACGGCGGCGCCGTCCGGCGGGCGGGGCAGGTCGGCGGCGCACCGTCCGGACCGCCGAGCCGCTCGCCTCGCCTCCCCTCGCCGAAGCCGTCCTGAGCAGCGTCGCGGCTGAGGACGACGCTCCGGACGCGTGCGCGGCCCTCCCGCAGACGGCCGGTACCGCGGTCGGGGCCGATGACACGGGCCGCCTCCGGGGTCGAACCACCGGGGCGGGAACTCCGCCGTGCGGACGGTCCGGCTCCGCCCGGGCCCGGCCGGCCGCTCGACGGCGAAGGGGCCCTGGCGCGCTCGTCGGCGCGCGGGTCCCGGGCCGCGCGTGAAGCTGTCCCGGCCGGCCGCTCCCCGGTGTCCGCCCCGTGCGCGCCCCGCTCGGCGGAGTGGCGCCGCCCGGCGAGACCGGGGCCGGGACGCCCGGCCGGTACGGGCCGTCGCGGTGGCGAGCAGTCCGGCGACGGCGATCGCCGGGCCCGGCCGGATGCGCTCCGCCATCCGTACGGCTCCCGGACGAGGGCGATTCCCTTCCCTCCACATATGCGGTCATGTCGTCAGGTCGAGGACGAGGACGCCGACATGCCTCAACCGGCCGTATCGCCGTCCGCCGACCGTTCACCGCACCATTCGCCGCTCCGTGCGACCGCTCAACGCACGCTTCGGTGCACCGGCTGTTCTCCCGCGCCCGGATGCGTTCGTATGCGGCAGGCGGGAGCGAGGCGTCACAGGGGCCGCCTCGGGAAGGGACGTTCACGATGACCACCGCGACGACCGATGAGCGGACTCTCGCGGAGCTGCAGCGGGAACACGGACCCGCGCTGTTCCACTTCCTGCTGGGGCTCACCTTCGGCGACCGGCAGCGGGCGGAGGACCTGCTCCAGGAGACCCTGGTGCGCGCCTGGCAGCACCCGGAGGCGTTCGACGCCCCCTACGACTCGATGCGCCCGTGGCTCTTCACCGTCGCCCGGCGGCTGGCGATCGACGCCCGCAGGTCCCGGCGGGCCAGGCCGGTGGAGGTCGGTGACGCGGTGCTGGAGGGCGCTCCGGCCCGGGACGACACGGCCTCCTCGGCGGTCCACGCCCTCGATGTCCGCGAGGCGGTGCGCACCCTCAGCCCCGAGCACCGCGCGGTGCTCGTGCAGATCTACTTCCGGGGGCTCAGCGTGGGCGAGACCGCGCAGGTGCTCGGCATACCCCCGGGGACCGTCAAGTCCCGCTCGTACTACGCGCTGCGCCTGCTGAGCCGCAGCCTGCCCGGCTACTCCAGCAGGTCGTCCGCGTCGAGCTGCGCGAGCAGGGAGACCGCCTCCGCGACCTCGACGTAGGCCGCGGCGCAGGCGTGGCAGCACTGGAGGTGCCGGGCGATCCGGCCGCTCTCCCCCGTGTCCAGGGCGTCGAGCACATAGGCCCCCAGCGCCTGGCGCACATGCGGGTCGTCGCCGTGGTCGGCGGGCATCGCACCTCGAATCTCCGGACGGATCCTGCCCTTCTGCCCACGCGGGAGCCGCGCCCCCGGTTCAATGCTGCGTACAGCCCGGTGCCGAGTCGACGGAAGAGGCGAGACGGGATGCGTCCCGAAGATCATGAGGGAACCGGTGGGGACGGGCTGCCGGTCCCGATGGCCTGGATGTACTCCGAGTACCTCGCCGACCGGATGCTCGCGAGCGGCGACCTGATGGAGCCGGCGACCCTGGAGTACCGGGCCGGGCGCGACGCGCTGGCCCTGACGGTCTTCCTCTCCGACGGGGCGGCTGCCGACGGGCTCCCCGTCGCCCGGGTGGACGAGCTGCGGCTGCTCACCGCGTACGGCGGCTCCTGGCGGCGCTGGGTCTGTGCGCGCCTGGAGGCGTGGGAGCGGCCGGCCGCTCCGGCCGGGCTCCCGGACCCCGATCTTGCGCTGGCGCGGGCCGCCTGGCGGTGGCTGGAGGAGACCGAGTTCCTGGCCGCGGACCTGGACGCGATCACGGCGCCGTGGGACGCGCCGGACGGCCGGGACGAGGAGGGCGAGGTCCGGGTGTGGACCCCGGCCTGGCAGCTGGGCCTGCCGCTGGGTCATATGGCCGTGCACCTCTGCTGAGCGGACGGTGCGTCATGAGCCGTGGACGCCCGCACGGTACTTCGGCAGCCTCAGGGTGATCTTCGTTCCCGCCCCGACGCCCGTCTCGATGACGAGGCCGTAGTCGTCCCCGTACACCTGGCGCAGCCGCTCGTCCACGTTCAGCAGGCCGATGCCGCTGGAGGTGCCGCCCTCGCCGCGCAGGATCCGGCGCAGCCGCTCCGGTTCCATGCCGGTGCCGTCGTCCTCGATGACGACCTCGGCCTCCGCTCCGGCGTCCAGTGCGCTGATCGTGACGCGGATCGGGGCGTCCCCCGCCCGGACGGGGCCGCCGGACCGGGGAGGGGTGACCGCGCCTTCGAGGCCGTGCTTGACGGCGTTCTCGACCAGGGGCTGGAGGCAGAGGAAGGGCAGCGAGACGGGGAGCACCTCGGGGGCGACCTGGAGGGTCACGGAGAGGCGGTCGCCGAAGCGGGCCCGTACGAGCGCCAGGTACTGGTCGATGGAGTGGAGTTCGTCGGCCAGGGTGGTGAACTCACCGTGCCGGCGGAACGAGTAGCGGGTGAAGTCGGCGAACTCCAGGAGCAGTTCACGCGCCCGTTCCGGGTCGGTGCGGACGAACGAGGCGATGGCGGCGAGCGAGTTGAAGATGAAGTGCGGGGAGATCTGCGCCCGCAGCGCCTTGATCTCGGCCTCGATGAGCTGGGTGCGGGAGCGGTCGAGCTCGGCGAGTTCGAGCTGGACGCAGACCCAGCGGGCCACCTCTCCCGCCGCTCTGGCGAGCACCGCCGATTCCCGGGGCGCGTAGGCGACGAGCGTGCCGAGCACCCGGTGGTCGACGGTCAGCGGGACGGCGACGGCCCAGCGCAGCGGGCAGTCGAGGTCGCCGCAGTCGGTGGCGAAGGCGGTGTCCCGGCCGCTGGCGAGCAGTCCCCGGACCTCGTCCATCACCGCGTCGCCGTGGTGGTCCCCCTCGCCGTCCCAGACCAGCACCCGGTCGCGGTCGGTGAGGCACAGGGCGTCGGTCCCCAGCAGGGAACGCAGCCCGCGCGCCGCCCTGCGGGCGCTCTCCTCGGTGAGGCCGGCGCGGAGCGGGGGCGCCGCGAGGGAGGCCGTGTGCAGGGTCTCGAAGGTGGCGTGCTCGACGGGTGTCCCCACGTCGCTGGTCCGCACCGGGCGTGCGGTGCGGCCGAGGAGGAAACCCGTGCCGAACAGCAGCAGCGCGAGCACCGTGAGGACGGCGGTTCCGGCCCCGGTCACCGCACGCGCCCGGAGGTCAGGGCTTCCGGCAGGTGGAAGCGGGTCATGGCGGCGTTGGTGCCCGGCGGTATCCGTCCCGGGGTGGCGAGGGAGACCAGGACCATCGCGAGGAAGCCGACCGGCACGGACCAGACGGCGGGCCAGGCCAGCAGGGCGTGCGGCCAGCCCGGCGGACGCACCGCGCCGCTGACGGTGATGGCCACGGACAGCAGCGCGGAGCCGCCGCCGAGCAGCAGCCCGGCGATGGCGCCCGGCGGGGTGAGCCTCCGCCACCAGATGCCGAGCACGAGCAGCGGGCAGAACGAGGACGCGGACACCGCGAAGGCCATGCCGACGGCGTCGGCGACCGGCACCCGGCTGACGACCAGGGAGCCCGCGAGCGGCACGGCGATGGCCAGGAGCGTGGCCAGCCGGAAGTGCCGTACCCCGCGGGAGGGCAGGACGTCCTGGGTGAGCACTCCGGCGACGGCCATGGTGAGCCCGGACGCGGTGGACAGGAAGGCGGCGAACGCGCCTCCCGCGAGGAGCGCGCCGAGCAGATCGCCGCCGAGGCCGCCGATCACCCGGGCGGGGAGCAGCAGGACCGCGGCGTCCGCGTCACCGCCGTGCAGGAAGTCGGGTGCGTACAGCCGGCCCAGGGCCCCGTAGACCGGGGGCAGCAGGTAGAACAGGCCGACCAGGGCGAGGACGGCGACCGTGGTGCGGCGGGCGTCCCGGCCGTTGGGGCTGGTGTAGAAGCGGACCACCACGTGGGGCAGGCCCATGGTGCCGAGGAAGGTCGCCACGATCAGGCCGTACGTCGCGTAGAGCGGATGGTCCGCGCGGAAGACGGAGATCTGCTCGTCGAAGGTGACCCGGGGCCGTCCGTCGCCCTGCCAGGCGAGCACCAGGAAGATCGCGGGCACCAGCAGCGCGGTGAGCTTCAGCCAGTACTGGAACACCTGCACGAAGGTGATCGAGCGCATGCCCCCCGCGGCGACGGCGATCACGACGACGGAGGCGACCAGGACGTCCCCCAGCCAGCCGGGCGCACCGGTGAGGATCTTCAGGGTGAGGCCGGCGCCCTGGAGCTGCGGCACGAGGTAGACCCAGCCTGCGCCGACGACGAACACGCTGACCAGCCGGCGCACCTGCCGGGACTCCAGCCGCCCTTCCGCGAAGTCGGGGAGCGTGTAGGCCCCCGACCGGCGGAGCGGCGCGGCGACGAACACCAGCAGCACCAGGTATCCGGCGGTGTAGCCGACCGGGTACCAGAGCATGTCGGGTCCGTGCACCAGCACCAGGCCCGCGATGCCGAGGAAGGAGGCGGCGGACAGGTACTCGCCGCTGATCGCCGCGGCGTTGAGCCTCGGACGCACGGTGCGCGACGCGACGTAGAAGTCGGAGGTGGTGCGGGAGATCCGCAGACCGAACCCGCCGACGAGGACGGTGGTCAGGACGACGAGGGCGACCGCCGCCACCGCCGCCGGATGCCCGGGTGCGCTCACGGTGCGGGGAGGCCTTCCACGAGTCTGGCGAAGTCGCGCTCGTTGCGCTCGGCCCTGCGCACGTACCACCAGGCGGCCAGGGTGAGCGGCGGGTAGGTGGCGAAGCCGAGCACCGCCCAGACGAGGGCGTCGCTGTGCAGCGCCTCGAAGACCAGGGGGAGGGTTCCGGCCACGGTGGCGAGCACGGCGAACACGGTGAGTGCGGCGCGGAGCTGACCGCGCATCAGGGAGCGGACGTAGGCACCGCCGAGCGCGGTCTGCTCGTCGATCTCCGACTGGGCGCGGTAGCGGGGCAGCGGACGCACCCGCCGGGGCTCGCCCGTGACCACTTCGCGCCGGGGCGTGCTCTCTGCGGACATGGGCCCGGAGTGTAGGCGGGGCGGGGCCCGGGTGGGAAGGGCCGCCGTCCGGTAGGGCCAGGTCAGCGGCCGGTCCGGCGCATCAGGAGATCGCGCAGCGCACGGGTGTGGCGACGGCTGACCGCGAGCTCCGCCGCCCCGATACGGACGCTCATGCTGCCGGCGTCGAGCCGGAGTTCGTCGATGCGCCGGAGCGCCACCAGGTGGCGGCGATGGATGCGGACGAATCCGCGGGAGCGCCAGCGCTCCTCCAGGGTGCTCAGCGGGATCCGGACGAGGTGGCTGCCGGCCGAGGTGTGCAACCGGGCGTAGTCGCCCTGCGCCTCGGCGTACGCGATGTCGTCGACGGGCACGAAGCGGATGACGCCTCCCAGTTCCACCGCGATCTGGTCGGCGGCGGTGTCGTGGACGGGCGCGGAGCGCTCACCGACCTGCTCGGCGACCCGGCGGACGGCTTCGGCGAGCCGTTCGCGCCGGACGGGTTTGAGCACGTAGTCGACGGCCTTGAGGTCGAACGCGTGGACGGCGAAGCCCTCGTGGGCGGTGACGAAGACGATGAGCGGCGGTGCGGCGAACCCGGCCAGGAGCTGGGCGACGTCGAGTCCGGTCAGCCCCGCCATGTGGATGTCGAGGAACACCACGTCGATCGCCGAGGGGTCGTCCGGCCCGGCGTCGACGGCGTTCCCGATGCGGCGCAGCGCCTCGGTCGCCCCGGTGGCCCCCTCGGCGCTCCGCACCCGCGGATCGGCGCGCAGGAGGTAGAGGAGTTCCTCCAGGGCGGGTTCTTCGTCGTCGACGGCGAGTACGCGCAGCATGAGGCCGGAGTGTAGGTCCTGCGGCGGGGCTTCGGGGTGCGTGCGCCGGGGCCGTCCGGCCCGCCGGCCGTGAAGTGGCCCGGCCGAGGGGGCGACCCGGCCGAGAGGGGCGGCCCGGCCGCTACTTCAGCAGCCGGGACAGCCGCCGGTCGGCGAGGGGCTTGCCGCCGGTCTGGCAGGTGGGGCAGTACTGGAGCGACGAGTCGCTGTACGACACCTCCCGCACGGTGTCGCCGCAGACCGGGCAGGGCTGCCCGGCACGGCCGTGGACGCGCATGCCGCTCTTCTTCTCGGCCTTGAGCCGTCCGGCGGCGATCCCGCGGGAGCGGGCCACGGCGTCCTCCAGCGTGCTGCGCAGCGCGTCGTACACCCGGGTGAGGTCGTCCTCGTCGAGTGCGGTGGTCAGCTTGAACGGCGACATCCGGGCGACGTGCAGGATCTCGTCGCTGTAGGCGTTGCCGATGCCGGCGATCAGCGACTGGTCGCGCAGCGCTCCCTTGATCTGCCGGCGCGCTCCGCGCAGGACGGCCGCGCACGCGTCCCGGTCGAAGGAGTCGGCGAGCGGATCGGGTCCCAGGCGTGCCACGCCGGGCACGTCCGCGGGATCGTGCACCAGGTGCACAGCGAGGCGCTTGGTGGTGCCCCGCTCGGTCAGGTCGAAGCCGTCGCCTCCGGTCAGCACCGTGCGCAGGGCGAGCGGCCCCTTGCCCGGTCGCGGCGGGGCCTCGGGGACGCTGTCCTTCCACTGCACCCAGCCGGCCCGGGCGAGGTGCACGAGCAGGTGGAGCCCCCCGGCCGTGATGTCGAGGAACTTCCCGTGCCGGGCCACGGAGGAGACGGTCGCGCCCTCCAGGGCCGAGAGCGGCGGGTCGTAGGTCTTCAGGACGCTGATCGCGAGCGGAAGCACCCGGGCGATCTCCTTGCCGGCCAGGTGCTCGTCGAGGAAGTCCCGCAGGGCTTCGACCTCCGGCAGTTCGGGCATGCCCCCAGCCTGCCGCACCGGCACCACGCCCGCCTGCCGGGCGGAGGGACGCTCAGGCCGGCGAGGGGACCGTGGGTACCCGGGTGTGCAGGTCGTCCAGCTCCTCACGGAGCGCGCCGGCCAGCCGGTCGAGGTCCGGCAGCGCCTTCCCGTCTGCGACCAGTCCGACCTGGACGCGTCCGCCGTACGTGGACAGGGCGATGGCCAGTGCCTGGCCGCGGGCCAGGGGCGCCATGGGGTAGACGGCGCGCAGCGGGCACCCGCCGAGCGAGAGTGCCGAGCGGGGCAGGGGCACGCTGGTGACCAGGACGTCGAAGAGCATCCGGGCCGCGCTGCCCGCCAGCGGTGCCCCGAACCGGTGGGCCAGTGCGGGCAGCTGGTCGGCCAGGACGGCGACCGCGCCCGCTCCCCGCAGCGGGCCCGCGGCCTTGTTGCGGTCCATGCCGGTGCGCACGAGCCGCAGCCGTTCGCGTGCGTCGGGCTCCCCCACGGGAAGGGCGAGGAGATAGCCGGAGAGCTTGTTGCCGGTGGCCGCCCCGCCGGGCCGGCGACGGGAGACGGGGACCAGGGCGCGCGGGTCGGCGCCGGACAGCGACTCGCCCCGCTCCAGCATCCACCGGCGCAGCGCACCGGCGACGACCCCGAGCAGGACGTCGTTGGCCGTGCCGCCCTCGGCCCGCCGGACCCGCTGCACGGTCTCGGCGTCGAGCTCGGCGGTGGCGAGCCGGCGGGTGCCGCTGGAGGGCGCGGTCAGCGCCGTGGCGGTGCGCAGGTCGAGACGGCTGGCGCGTACGACGGAGGCGCCGACCCCCAGCGCCCGGCCGACCTCGCCGAGCCGGTCCATCGCCATGCCCGCGGCCTCGTACGGGCCCGGGAGCCAGGAGCGGGGCGGCACGGGCGTCCGGCGGCGCGCGGTGCGCCGGCCGGTGGCGGAGGCGATCTGGTCGAAGATCCCGGCGCCGATGGCGACGGCCCGCATCCCGTCGGCGAGCGCGTGGTGCAGCTTCACGAGGACGGCGAACGGCCCGTCGCCCGGGCTGTCCAGGAGGTACATGCGCCAGGGCGGCAGACCGCGCCCGAGCGGCTGCTCCATGAGCTCGCCGGCGAGCCGGCCGGCCTCCGCCAGGAAGTCGCCCTCGGGCAGGACGACCCGTGTGACGTGCCGCCGGACGTCGAAGTCCTGGTCGGCGAACCAGGCCGCACCGCCGACGGGGAGCAGGACGTCCCGCACCCGCATCCGCAGCCGGGGGACGGCGGCGGCCCGGTCTCCGAGCAGGCCGAGCAGGTCCGTCGCGCCGACCCCGGGCACCGGGTCGAAGACCGCGAGCGCGCCGAGGTGCATCGGATGGGCGTCGGACTCCAGGTGCCAGAACGCCAGGTCAAGGGGTGCCAGAAGCTCGGTGCTCAACGGGGGCCTCGCGTCGTCGACGGCGGGATCGCAGTCCATCCCACAGGGTCAGTTACGGTCAAGTACCGACATGTTACGTACTGTTACGGTCTCGCGCGGCCCGACCGCGCCGCCGTCCGCGCCACACCGGTGTCACCGGCGGCGTCGGCACCACAGGGACCGTCCGCGCTACCGGTGTCCGGGAATGACGAACTCGCACCACACGCATTTGCCGTTCCCCCGGGACTCCACTCCCCAGATGTCGGCAAGCCGGTCCACGAGCATGAGTCCCCGGCCCGAGACGCCGGACTCCCCCGCGTCCCGCCGGCGCGGCAGCGCGCTGGAACGGTCCTCCACGTCGACCCGCAGGCGGCGTTCGGGGCCGGTGAGCACCCGGATGGTGACGATCGCCCCGCCGTCGGTGTGCATGAGCGCGTTGGTGATCAGCTCGTCGGCCGCGAGCTCGACCTCGTCGGCGCGGCCCTTGGCCCCCCAGGCACGGACCGCCGCCCTGATCATGTGCCGGGCCGAGGTCAGCGCCTCCGGGTCGTTCTGCGCGACGTGCTGCTGGAGCCGGCCGCCCGGGTGCGGGGCGTGGGCGGCGGCGCGGCGCAGCAGCAGCACCGCCATGTCGTCCTCGCCGCCGCGCTCGTCGACGACCTCGCAGAGCCGGTCGGCCAGCTTCTGGAGGTCCTGCGGCCCGTCGCGCACGGTCGCGGACAGCAGCCGCATGCCCTCGTCGAGATCGGTGCCCGGCAGCTCCACCATCCCGTCGGTGTAGAGGATCAGGGTCTGGCCCGGGTCAAGGTCGACGGTGTTGACCGGGTAGGCGAGCTGCCCGAACTCGGCGGAGAGGCCCAGCGGCATCCCGCCGTCCGACGACACCCGGCCGCAGCTGCCGTCGGTGCCGCGCAGGGCCGGGTCGATGTGCCCCGCCCGGACCAGCTGCACCACCCCGGTGGTCAGGTCGACCTCGGCGTAGGTGCAGGTCGCGAAGCGGTCGGTGTCCAGTTCGTGGAGGAACACGGACGCCCGCGCCATGACCGTGGCCGGGCTGTGCCCCTCGGCCGCGTAGGCGCGCAGCACGATGCGCAGCTGGCCCATGACGGCCGCCGCATGAGTGTCGTGGCCCTGTACGTCGCCGATGACGGCGCCCACCCGGCCGCCGGGCAGCGGGATGATGTCGTACCAGTCGCCGCCGATGTCCCTCCCGAGCCGCGCCGAGCGGTAGCGCACGGCGACCTGGGCCCCGGGCACCTCGGGGATCCGGCGCGGCAGCATCGCCTGCTGGAGCCCCTCGGCGAGGTCGTGCTCCTGCTCGTAGAGCATCGCCCGCTGGAGGCTCTGGGCGATCGAGCTGCCGAGGGCCACCAGGAGGTTCCGCTCGTCCTCGGTGAAGCCCGCCTTGTTGCCGTAGAGGAGCCCGAGCGCGCCGATCGGGCGGGCCTGCGCGATGAGCGGCATGTAGGCGGCGGCGGTGATGCCGAGGTGGCTGATGTGCGGCCACAGGACGGGGTACGAGGCCGCGAAGTCCTCGGGCGTCTCGATGAAGCGGGGCGTGAGGGTGCGGATCACCTCGCTCATCGGATAGGGCTCGTCCGTGCGGGTGTAGCGGGTGCCCTGGACGAACGCGCCCTCGGGGCCGTCCGCGACCAGGTGGATGCGCCCGGACTCCAGGAGCCCCATGACGAGGCTGGTGGCTCCCAGGTCGGCCAGGCCCCGGGAGCTCTTCAGCACCTCGGTGACGTCCTTGACCGTGCGGGCATGGGCCAGTGCCGCCGTGGTGCCCTCGACCAGGCTGGTACGCCGGCGGCGTTCGTCGTCGGCGGTGCGGCGGGTGGTGGACTCGGCCAGCTCCTGGGTGGCGTCGCGGACGATGCCGATGATCCGGCGGGGCCGGCCGGTGCCGTCGCGGCGGATGAAGCCCTGGGTGTGGGTCCAGCAGAGGGAGCCGTCCCGCTGCGTCCTCCGGAAGTACGCGCCGTAGGTGTTCCGGCCGCCCTTCAGCGCCTGCGCGACCATGCCGTCGAGCCGCACCGCCTCGTCGGCGGGGACGCGCGGGGCGAGGGTGGCCGGGTGGCCGTCGTACTCGTCGGGACGCAGGTCGAACACGTCGAGGGCGGGATCGTCCATGTGCATGAGTCCGCTGTCCAGATCCCAGTCGAAGCTGCCCATTCGGTTCAGGGCGAGACTGAGGTCCGGGTGGGCGGGCCAGTCGTCCGGGAGTGACAGGGAACCCGCTGCCCGGTCATCCATGTGCGCCACTCTGCCACTTTTTGTCCGATTCCTCGACCGAACCCGCGCCTTGAGTGCGGCCACGGCGCCCCCTATGCTCGGCACGGAAGGAATTGAACACGTTCAATTCTTTGGTCTCCTTCGGTCCGAAGGCAGGGGTGGGCAGGATGTCCGTACTGGTCGCGCTGATCGTCGTGCTGGGGATGCTGGTGATCGTCCCGCTGGGCCTGGGGCTCGTCGGCGACCCCGCGCTCGACCGTGTCCGGCGCCTGTGGCCGCTCTTCGCGGTGCCCGGCGCCGTGTCGCTGTGGCTGCCCCGCGGAGCCGTCGCCGGCGCGCTCGCCCTCTGCTACGCGGCGGGCACCCTGCTGCTGGCCGCCCACGCGCCCCGGCGACTCGCCCGCACCCGCACCGTGCGTCCGGCGGAGGCCGCGCTGCTCACCGCACTGGTCTCGCCGTCGGTCGCCGCGCTCGCGCTCGTCGCCGAGCGCTCCGGCCACGAGCTGTTCGGGTTCGGGCTCGGCATCCTGGCGCTGACCGTGCCCCACTTCCACTTCGCCGGTTTCGCCGCCGCCCTCGTCGCCGGGCTGGCCTGCCGGGCGGAGGACAGCGGCACGGCGGGACGGTTCGCCGCGCTGAGCGTGCCGCTCGGCACCCTGCTCGTCCTCGTCGGCTACTTCACCGGGGAACGCACCGAGCTGGCGGGGGCGGTCGTGCTCACCGCCGGGATGTGGACCGTCGCCCTTCTGACCCGGCGCACCGCCCGCGTCGAGGGACGGGACCGCGTCACCCGCCTCCTGCTCCTCGTCTCGGCCGGCGTGCTCGCGGTGACGATGGTGCTCGCGCTGAGCTGGGCGCTCGGCGAGGCCACCGGACTGCCGCACCCGTCCCTGACCTGGATGGCCGCCACCCATGGACTCGGCAACGCCCTGGGCTTCGCGCTCTGCGCGCTGCTGGCCCGCCGACGGCTCCAGGACCTCACCCACCCGGAAGGCAGGATCGCATGAACACCCTGACGTACCCCGAGGTCGGAGCCACCCGGCTCGGCCCCCTGCCGGAGGGCTACCACCACCTCCGCCACCGTGCGGCGGTCGGCCGGGGGCGGGCGGCTTTCGAGGCCGCGGGCGCCGCCGTCACCGAGTGGCGCGTGCACCGCGCGTCGGGGGTGCACGTGGACGCCTCCGCCGCCCGCGCGGCGGCCGGGGTCGCCGTCGAGATGTGGGCCGGCGTCGGGCGGGCCCGCGTCACCGCCTCCTGCGAGGTCGTCTGGGCGATGTACGAGGACACCCGCACGGGTTTCGCGTACGGCACCAGGACCCGGCACCCCGAGTGCGGCGAGGAGAGCTTCGTGGTGGAGCTGGCGGACGACGGGACCGTCTGGTTCACCGTGACGGCCTTCTCCCGGCCCGCCTGCTGGTACGCCCGCCTGGCCGGGCCGCTCGTGCCGCTCGCCCAGCGCCTTTACGCGCGCCGGCTCGGAAGGACGCTGCGCCGGGCCGTGTCGGAGCCCTGACGGGCCCGGAACGCCGGATACTGGAGGCGATGGAGTGGTTCACCGCAGACGGCTACTGGCTGAGCAGGATCGTCTTCCAGCGCTCGCTGGCCGCCGTGTACCTGGTCGCGTTCGTCGCCGCGGCGCTCCAGTTCCGGGCGCTGATCGGCTCCCGGGGCATGCTCCCGGTGCCCGGCCTGCTGCGGCGCACCTCGTGGCGGGCCACGCCCGGGCTGTTCCGGCTGCACTACTCGGACCGCTTCTTCGCGCTGACCGCCTGGACGGGCGCCGCGGTGTCGGTCGCCCTGCTGGCGGGCCTGGACGCACACCTCCCGCTGGGAGCGGCGATGGCGCTGTGGGCGGTGCCCTGGGCGCTGTACCTGTCGATCGTCCAGGTGGGCCAGGTCTGGTACGGCTTCGGCTGGGAGTCCCTGCTGCTGGAGACGGGCTTCCTCGCCGTGTTCCTGGGCAACGCCGGGACCGCGACCCCGGTGCTGGTGCTGTGGCTGCTGCGCTGGCTGCTCTTCCGCGTGGAGTTCGGCGCCGGTCTCATCAAGATCCGGGGCGACGCGTGCTGGCGGAAGCTGACCTGCCTGGACTTCCACCACGAGACCCAGCCCATGCCGGGTCCGCTGAGCTGGTTCTTCCACCGGCTCCCGCACCCGGTGCACCGGGTGGAGGCCGCCGCCAACCACGTCACGCAGCTCGTGGTGCCGTTCCTGCTGTTCGCCCCGCAGCCCGTGGCGAGCGTCGCGGCGGGGATCATGGTGGTCACCCAGCTGTGGCTCGTGCTGTCGGGGAACTTCGCCTGGCTGAACTGGCTGACCGTCGTTCTCGCCCTCGCCGCCGTGGACTGGTCCCGGGTCGCGGGCCCGCCGCCCGCGCAGGCGGACGCACCCCTCTGGTACGAGGTGGTGGTCATCGCCGTCACCGCTCTGGTCCTCGTCCTCAGCCACCGTCCGGCGCGCAACCTGGTCTCCCGTCGCCAGGTGATGAACCGGTCCTTCGATCCGCTGCACCTGGTCAACACCTACGGTGCCTTCGGCAGCATCAGCAGGAGGCGTCTGGAGGTGGTGGTCGAGGGCACCGACGAGGCGGTCGTCCACGAGGGGACCCGCTGGCGGGAGTACGGTTTCCGGGGCAAGCCGGGCGATCCGCGCAGGCTGCCGCGCCAGTTCGCTCCGTACCACCTGAGGCTGGACTGGATGATGTGGTTCGCGGCCCTCTCCCCCGCCTACGCCCGGGCCTGGTTCGGTCCGTTCGTCGAGCGGCTGCTCCGGGCCGACCGCGACACGCTGCGGCTCCTGCGGCACGATCCGTTCGACGGGGCCCCTCCCGCCCACGTCCGGGCCCGGGTCTTCCACTACCGGTTCACGGACCTGCGGGAGTTGCGGGAGACCGGCTGCTGGTGGCGGCGTACCTACGTGCGGGACTTCATGGCCCCGGTGGCCCGGCCGGTGCCGCTGCGGCCGGGCGGCGACGGCCCGGAGGGGCCGCCGGGCGAACGCCACGAACGCCGGTGACGGGCCCCGCGGGGTGTCCGGACGCGCTCCCGCCCCCGTGCGGGACGGGGGCGGGACCCGGTGCTGCGCGCGGCGGCGGGGTCAGTCGATACCGGGAAGGATGTGCGGCTCGGCCAGATCGTCCTCGTAGCCGGCCAGCCTGATCGGTGCCGACCTGGCCCAGACCTCGATGTTCCGGAGCTTCTCGGGCCTGCGGGCCCGCTCGCCGGTCCGTTCGGCCGGGCGCTTCTCGGTCTTCGTCATTTCAGGTGTCACCGCGGACTCCTTTGCGTCGCGTAACCCCGGGCGGTGGCGACGCTGCGGCTGTGAGAACCGTGTCGACCGCCCTCTGCGGGGCAGGGGCAGAAACAGTTCGGTCGCGGTGGCGCCGGTACGGGGTGGGACGGCGGAATGCTTACAGACCTGTCCCAGGACGGCCGAGGAAGGTTCGTGGATTCCTTGGTGGCGTCCGTTCCCCTCAGACTAACCAAATGAGCGCCGTCCCGCTCGACAGAACGTATGGCCTGGGTCACTTTCAGCCAACAGGACGACGGCGGCCGCGCTTTCCGCGGGGCCGCCGTCCGGGGCATCGTGCGAAGGAGGTGGCGCGAGCGCCCCGCGCGCCCCGGCGCGCAGCCCTGGGTGCGCGTGCGGGACACGGGGTGCGGACGGGACGGGTGAGGGCCGCACGGACGGTCTTACCAGCCCGCGGGGGCGTAATCCTTGAGGAAGCAGCCGTACAGGTCCTCGCCCTGCTCGCCGCGCACGATCGGGTCGTAGACCCGGGCCGCGCCGTCGACGAGGTCGAGAGGGGCGTGGAAGCCCTCCTCCGCGAGGCGCATCTTGTCCGGGTGAGGCCGCTCGTCCGTGATCCAGCCGGTGTCGACGGCCGTCATCAGGATGCGGTCCTTCTCGAACATCTCCTGCGCGCTGGTGCGCGTCAGCATGTTCAGCGCGGCCTTGGCCATGTTGGTGTGCGGGTGCCCCGCGCCCTTGTAACCGCGCCCGAACACGCCCTCCATCGCGGAGACGTTCACGACGTAGGCGCGTCCCGCGGCGGCCGCCATCGCGGGGCGGAGGCGGCTGATGAGGATGAAGGGGGCGGTGGAGTTGCAGAGCTGGACCTCCAGGAGTTCGATCGGCTCGACCTCCTCCACGGTCTGGATCCAGCTGTTCGTGTCGTGCAGGTCCGGGACCAGGCCGCCCGCGTCGATCGCGGTGCCGGCGGCGATGCGGGCCGGTGACGCCGACCCGGTCACCAGGGCGAGGCCGGTGACGTCCTGCGCACTCAGGCCCTCGCCCTCCCTGCGGGCCGCGGGCAGCGCGGCGACGCGGTCGACGGTGCCGCTGCCGAACGTGCCGATCACCTCGGCCGCGGGCAGCTCGCCCGCGGGCAGCGGCGCGGACTCGGCGACGACCAGCTCGCTGTAGGCCTGCGGGGAGCGCCGCACGGTCTGTGCGGCGTTGTTGATGAGGATGTCCAGCGGGCCCTCGGCGGCGACCGAGTCGGCGAGGGCGACCACCTGGGCGGGGTCGCGGAGGTCGATACCGACGATCTTCAGGCGGTGGATCCACTCGTCGCTGTCCGGCATCGCCTTGAAGCGGCGGACGGCGTCGTTGGGGAAGCGGGTGGTGATCGTGGTGTGCGCCCCGTCGCGCAGCAGCCGGAGCGCGATGTACATACCGATCTTGGCCCGGCCGCCGGTGAGCAGGGCACGCCGTCCGGTCAGATCCGTACGGGCGTCGCGCCGGTCGCGGTTCTCCTGGGCGCACGGCTGGCAGAGCTGGTGGTAGAAGGCGTCCACCTCGACGTACCGGGTCTTGCAGATGTAGCAGGAGCGGGGGCGCTGCAGCACGCCGGCGATCTCGGCGGTGGCCGAGGAGGACGGCAGGACGCCCTGCGTCTCGTCGTCGATCCGCTCGGCCGACCCGGTCGCCGTGGCTTCGGTGACGGCCTTGTCGTGGGCGGTCTTGGCGGCCCGGCGCTCCTGGCGGCGGCGCTGCTTCACGGTGCGGTAGATGCCGGCGGTGGCCCGGCGCACGGTGATGGCGTCGGGGTGGTCGACGTCGATGGAATCGAGTTCATCGAGCACGCTCAGGCAGACGGCCAGCCGCTCGGGGTCGATACCGGGGCCGAACTCCTCGACACCGGGAGCGAACTCCTGGCTGTCCTCTGTCACCGTCATCGCCGTTCCTCTGTCACTCGTCACGCATGCCGTGCGGGGGTGGGTGGGGAGTGATCCGGCCGGGAGCCGGCGAGGGCAGGCGCGCGCGGGCCGAACGCCCCGGTCAAGTCTGCCATGACTCGCACGGCGCCCGGATCGGCCGCCGTCCCCGTGTGGAGGCGGTGGGGTACGGGGCGAAGGCGACCGGGCCCGGCACGGCCAGGTCGGCGCCGACGCCGGCGCGGGAGCAGGCGGGATCCGCACGACGACGACGGCAGCGGGACAGGACGGGCCGGACCGAGGGCGCTGACCGTGGGCGTCCCTCCGTCCTGCCGGTGCCGTGCCCGTGCGCCGTCGCGGGCCGTCCTGGGCCCCGGACCCCACGCGTACTCCGCAGGGACCGCTCCGCACCTCCCCGTCGCCGGAAGCCGCCGGAAGCCGCCGGGTGCGACGGAGAGCGACCGGCAGCTCCCGCGTGGTCACGGATCGTCACGCCGGGTCCGCCTGTCGGGCCCGGCGGCGCCCCGCGCAAAAAAATATTCGCGTGCGCAGGCATTACTTCCGGATCCGGGGGCATGCGCCCGTCACTAAAACGGAATCCAGGGAGGGCGACACCATGACGGCCATGTCAGTGCGAACCACCGAGGCGATCGGCGCGGCGACGACACGACGCGGCGAGGCGGGCGCGGGTTCCGGCACTGCTGCGCTCCCCTGGATCGAGGACGCGGGCAAGGTCGCCCCCCAGGACGCACGGGCCATGTCGAAGCTCTTCTTCGACCGGCTCCAGGTCCTCGAGGAGGGGACCCACGAGCACCAGTACGCCCGCAACACCCTCATCGAGATGAATCTCTCCCTGGTGCGGTTCGCCGCCTCGCGGTTCCGCAACCGGGGCGGTGACGACACCGAGGACATCATCCAGGTGGGGACGATCGGCCTGATCAAGGCGATCGACCGCTTCGACCTGTCGCGCGAGGTGGAGTTCGCCACCTTCGCGGTGCCCTACATCGTCGGCGAGATCAAGCGGTTCTTCCGCGACACCACCTGGTCCGTGCACGTGCCGCGCCGTCTGCAGGAGCTGCGGGTCGAGCTGGCCAAGGCCAAGGAGCAGCTGTCGGCGAAGCTGGACCGCGACCCGACGGTCGCGGAGCTCGCCGCGCACCTCGACCTCGCCGAGGAGGAGATCATCGAGGGCCTCGTCGCCGCCAACGGCTACTCGGCGGGTTCCCTGGACACCCCGAGCGCCGACAGCGAGTCGGGCAGCGACCAGCGCGCCTACGCCGAGCTGCTGGGCGAGGACGACCCGGGCATGGCGAACGTCGAGAACCTGCACACCCTGGCCCCGCTGCTGCGCCAGCTGGACGAGCGCGAGCAGAAGATCGTCCGGATGCGGTTCGGCCAGGAGATGACACAGGCCCAGATCGGCGCCGAGCTGGGTGTTTCCCAGATGCACGTGTCGCGGCTGCTCAGCAGGATCGTCCAGCGCCTGCGTGAGGGCATGAGCGTCGAGGCCTGACCGGCCTCCTCCACGGCGAACGTACCGACGACCGAGGCCCGGGCTGTTGCCGGGCCTCGGTCACATATGCTTCCTGCCGATACGGCCGTGGTTCTTCCGTGCCGTCCGGACGAGGGAGTGGAGAGTGACCGAGTTGCCGTTGGGCACCTCTGCGCGTGTGCAGTCCGGCGTGATCCCCGAGCAGCAGGGCCTGCTCGCGGCCGACACGTCCGTCTGGGACGTCGACGCGACGCTGTTGCTGGTCGAGGATGATCCGGGCGACGCACTGCTGGTCGAGGAGATGCTCTCCGACAGCGAGCTCGACGCCCCGCTCACCTGGTGCAAGACGATGGCGGAGGCCAGGAGCTTCCTGCTCACCTGCCGCACCCCGGTCTGCGTCCTGCTGGATCTGCACCTGCCCGACGTCCACGGTCTCGACGCCGTCCGTCAGCTGGTCGAGTCGGCCCCCGACGCGGCCGTCATCGTGCTGACCGGTCTCGACGAGTCGCAGACCGGGCTCTCCGCGGTGGCGCAGGGCGCCCAGGACTACCTCGTGAAGGGCCGGATCGTCCCCGAGGTGCTGAGCCGCGCGGTCCGGTACGCCCTCCAGCGCAAGCACGCCGAGCGGTCGGCGGCGGCGATGCGCACCAGCCGGCTGATCGCCCAGGAGAACGCCCGCCTGGAGCGCGCCCTGCTGCCGATACCGCTGCTGCTGGACGACGGCTTCCGGGTGGCCGCGCGCTACGAGGCGGGGCGGGCCCACGGACTGCTGAGCGGCGACTTCTACGACGTGGTGCAGACGGCCGACGGCGCGGTGCACGCGGTGATCGGCGACGTCTCGGGGCACGGTGCCGCGGAGGCCGCCCTCGGGGTCTGCCTCCGGGTGGCGTGGCGCACCGCCGTGCTCACGGGCGTCTCCCAGCGCGAGAAGATCGGGCTGCTGGAGAAGATACTCGTCGCCGAGCGGTCGGACCCCCATGTGTTCGCGACCGTGACCACGCTCGTGTTCCCCCCGACCAGGGACCGGGTGCAGATCGCCCGGGCCGGGCATCCGGGGATGCTGCTGCGGCACGGCACGGAGGTCGGCTGGGTGGAGCCCGACGCGGGCATGGCCCTCGGTCTGCTGCCGGGCGCCGGCCGCTGGACGGTCACGGAGCTCGCGCTCGCCCCCGGCAGTGAGCTCGTCCTGTTCACGGACGGTCTGTTCGAGGGGCGCACCGGACCCAGCTCCCGGCTGGGCGAGGAGGGCCTGCTGGCCATGGCCGGCACCTACGGCGCGCTGGAACCCCGCGCGTTCGTCGACGCGCTGGTCGCCGAGGCCACCGCGAGCGCCTCACCGTACGGCGGCCTGGCCGACGACGTCGCCGTACTCCATCTGGGCTGGAAGGCCGATTCATGAACACCGAGGAACCACCGGCCGCTCGCCCGGGCCCGATAGCCAGGCTGTCGGTGCAGAACTGGGTCCATCTGATCCTGGCCGGCTTCGTCGTGGTGGTCTGCGGCTGTCTCGTCGTCGGCGGGCTCGTCCTGTCCCGCATCTCGGACCGGACCACCGACCTGGTGGACCGCATCCAGCCGGCCCGCTCCGCCTCGTTCCAGTTGCAGAACTCGCTGCTGGACCAGGAGACCTCGGTACGGGGGTACGCGCTCACCGGGGACACCACGTTCCTGGAGCCGTACGAGCAGGGGATGCGCGCCGAGCGGGAGAGGCTGGCCCGGGTGCGCGCCCTCACCGGGCACGAGCAGCCGTACGCCGGGGACGTGGACCGGCTCGAGCAGGCCGCCCGGCAGTGGCGGACGCTGCGGGCCGAACCGCTCATCGCCGCCGTGCGGGCGAGCGGACCCACCGCCGCCTCCGCCGCCCCGATCGAGCGGAGCAAGGCGGATTTCGACGGACTGCGGGCGCTGTACAGGACGCAGCAGAGCCATCTGGCCGAGGCGCGTGACACCGCGCGCGCGGAGCTGAACAGCGCGCGTGACACACGCGACTGGGCGCTGGTCGCCCTGCTGGCCGGCTTCGTGGTGGCCTTGGTGTCGCTCAGCCTGCTGCTCCACCGCGTGGTGGGACGGCCCCTCTCGGCCCTGACCGCCGCGTCGGACCGGGTCCGGTCGGGCGCCTTCTCCGAGAAGATCGACGTCCAGGGGCCGTCGGACGTGCGGGCGGTATCCGAGGCGGCGGAGGCGATGCGCCTGCGGCTGGTCTCCGAGCTGGACGAGTCGCACGACCGGGAGAAGCTGCTGGCCGAGCAGACCACCGAGCTGCGCCGGTCGAACTCCGAGCTGGAGCAGTTCGCCTACGTCGCCTCGCACGACCTCCAGGAACCCCTGCGCAAGGTGGCCTCCTTCTGCCAGCTGCTGGAGAAGCGCTACGGCTCGGAGCTGGACGACCGCGGCAAGCAGTACATCGGCTTCGCGGTCGACGGGGCCAAGCGCATGCAGGTGCTCATCAACGACCTGCTGACCTTCTCGCGGGTGGGCCGGGTCCAGCAGAGCTGGAAGCCCGTCGACCTCGACGCGGCCCTGGACCGGGCACTCACCAACCTCACGCTCGCCGTCGAGGAGTCGGGGGCCGTCGTCGTCCGTGAGGATCCGCTCCCCGAGCTGCTGGGCGACGCCACGTCCCTCACCATGGTGTGGCAGAACCTCGTCGGCAACGCGGTCAAGTTCCGCCGGCCCGACGTGCCCTGCCGGATCACCGTCGGGTGCGTCCGGGAGGGGGACGACTGGCATCTGACGGTCGCCGACAACGGCATCGGGATCGCGCCGGAGTTCGCCGACAAGGTCTTCGTCATCTTCCAGCGCCTGCACGCCCGCGACGCCTACGAGGGCACCGGGATCGGCCTCTCCCTCTGCCGCAAGATCATCGAGTTCCACGGTGGCCGGATCTGGCTGGACCCGGAGAGCACCGAGGGCACACTGATTCACTTCACCCTGCCCGTCCTCGCAGAGGCCCCGGCACACACCACGGCGGAGCTGCTCGCCCCCGCCGCGCTCACCCCCCGGTCGGGAGACACCCCGTGAACGACACCGTCAAGCCCATCGAGGTCCTGCTCGTCGAGGACGACCCCGGCGACGAGCTGATGACCCGCGAGGCCTTCGAGGACAACAAGATCCGCAACACCCTGCACGTGGTGCGCGACGGGCAGGAGGCGCTGGACTTCCTCTACCGCGAGGGCGAGCACACCGAGGCCCCGCGCCCCGACCTGGTGCTCCTCGACCTGAACCTGCCCCGGTACGACGGCCGGCAGGTGCTGGAGCGGATCAAGACGGACCCCGACCTGGCGTCCATCCCGGTGGTGGTCCTCACCACGTCCTCCGCCGAGGAGGACATCCTGCGCAGTTACAAGCTGCACGCCAACGCCTACGTCACCAAGCCGGTCGACCTGGAGCAGTTCATCGGGGCGGTACGCCAGATCGACGACTTCTTCGTCAGCGTGGTCCGGCTCCCCCGGCGTGCGTAAGATCTGAAGGAATCCCCCGGAGTGGGATCTCTCGGCCCGGGTAGACGAACGGCGAGAAGAGGTCCACGACCTCCCCTGCGGCGCCCTGGCTGGAGCACATGAACGAACAGGCCACTTCACGGCCGGACGTCCCCGTCCAGGGGTCCCCGTCCACGGAGGTTCTGCTCGTCGCCGAGGTGTTCGACGGCGAGCCCGGATGCATCGCACTGGCCCGTGCACTCGCCGACCGCTTCCTCGCCCGTCTGACGGCCGAGTGGCTCGCGGTGCTCGGCGAGCACACCCGCAGCGACCTGATGCTGGCGGTCAGCGAGCTCGTCACCAACGCCGACCGCTACAGCCACGGCCCGTACCTCCTGGAGCTCGAGGGCGACGCCCGGCGCGTCAGCGTCACCGTGTACGACAGCAGCACGGCGCTCCCGGTGCTCTACTCCCCCGACCCGGCGCGTCTGGGGGGCCACGGCATGGAGATCGTCGTCGCCCTCTGCCACCGGCTGACCGCGGAGCGGGTTCCCGTCGGCAAGCGCATCCGCGCCGAATTCATGCTCAGCACCTGAACGGTCCTCCTCTCTCCCCGGCGACGTACCCGCCGGTCCGGTGCCCCGCGCGCCCACCCGCCGTGGCCGGCCGATGGCACGGCGTGGCCCCTCCGGCGAACTTCTGAGACCCGGGGCGAGGAGGACTACCGTCGAGAGGAGGACCCAGGAGTGATGGACGTACTACTGGAGCAGTACGCCGGATCGCCGCCTCAGGGACGACGACTCGGCAGCTCCGACGGGACATCGTGGTGTACATGAGCTCCCTCGCGTTTTCCGTGCTGCTGTCCCTGGTCTCCGCCGTCGCCTACGCGGGCGGCGCGATCGTCCAGGAGCGGGTCGCCACAGCCGGTGACAGCCGCCCGTACGCCCCGCTGCGCAACGGGATCTGGTGGGTGGCGGTGGGCCTCAACGGCGTGGGAGCGGTGCTGCACGTGGTGGCGCTGGCGTACGGACCCCTCAGCCTCGTGCAGCCCCTCGGCGCCCTGACGATCGTCTTCGCCCTGCCGATGGCCGCGCTGTTCGTGCACCGCAGGGCCGGCCGGACGGCCTGGCGCGGGGCCCTGATGGCGACGGTCGGTCTGGCGGGGCTGCTCGCCCTCACCGGGGGCGCCGGGTCCCACACGCTGGCCGGACCGGAGCAGATCGGGCTCGCCGCCGGGACCGCCGGGGCCGTGGTCCTCCTGCTGGCCGTCGCCAAGGGGTTCCACCGGCCGATGCCGCGCAGCGTGACGCTGGCCGTGGGCGCCGGTATCGCGTTCGGGATGGCGTCCGTGTTCACGAAGACCGTGGCGGTGCAGTGGACCTCCGGTTCGCTGACCTCCGGACTCCCTACCCTGCTGGTGATCGCGGGCATGGCCGGCGCGGGGCTGCTGCTCTCGCAGGCCGCGTACCGGGGAGCCGGGCTGACGGCTCCGCTGGCCACGGTGACGGTGGTCAACCCGGTCGTGGCGGCGGTCGTGGGCATCACGATGTTCGGGGAGCAGTTCCGCTTCGGGCTGACGGGCACCCTGCTCGCCCTCGGCTGCGGTGCGCTGGCAGCGGCGGGGCTGGTCCTGCTGACCACGGAGCGGGTGGAGGCCGAGCGGCACGACGACGCTCCGGAGGGGAAGGTGCCCGGAAGCCGCGTCCCCGAGGGACACCCGGACGCCTCCCCCGGGAGCACGGACGGGCAGGAGGCGGTGGTGCTGCCCGAGCCGGCGAGGCCCGCGGCGGTCACCCGGGGGGCTGCGGTCCTGCCGGACGCGTTCCCCGCGCCCACCGCCCTCTCCCTCCCGCTGGCCCGGCCGTCGGACCACGGCGGCGGGCGGGTCCAGTTCGACGGCGGGCGGCACACCGCCGGCCCGGACCGCCGCGGTGGCGCGGAGGACCGGGCACGGACCTTTCAGAGGCTGACGCCGCCGGCCCTCAGGTAGGCCAGGGGGTCGATGTCGGATCCGTACCCGGGACCGGTGCGGATCTCGAAGTGCAGGTGCGGTCCCGTGCTGTTGCCGGTCGACCCCGAGCGGGCGATCCGCTGGCCGCTGCCGACGTGCTGTCCGGCACGCACGTGCAGCGAGGAGAGGTGCGCGTACTGGCTGTACCTGCCGTCGGCGTGGCGCAGCACGACCTCGTAGCCGTAGGCGCCCGCCCACCCGGCCGAGACGACCGTGCCGGACCCCACGGCCTTCACCGAGGTGCCGGTGGGCACCGGGAAGTCGACACCGGTGTGGTAGCCGCTGGACCAGGAACCGGACTGGTGGTACGGGGTCCCGGTGCGGGCCGACACGGGTGCGGTGAGGCCGGATCCGGAGGTACTGCTCTTCGCCTTCTCGGTCTTCTTCTCGGCCTTCTGGGGTTTCTCGGCCTTCCGGGTCCTCTCCGGAGCGGGCTCGGCCTTCTGCGTGGCTTTCGGGGCGGGCTTCGCGGTGGCGGTCCGGGACTTCCCGGCGGCCTCCGGGGCCTTCGTGGCGGTCCCGGGAGCGGCCTTCTGCTTCGGGGCCGTCCGCGGGGCTCCGGCCGTGTCGAGGCTCAGCCGCTGTCCCGGGATGATGAGGTCGGGGTCGCCGCCCACCACGGTGCGGTTGGCCGCGTACAGCTGCTGCCAGCCGCCGCGGACCCGCTCGGCGGACGCGATGCCGGAGAGCGAGTCGCCGCGCGTGACGGTGTACGCGTCGCGCCGGCCGGGCACGGCGGTGGGCGACGCCTTCACCGGCCCGGTGTCACGGGCGGTCCGCTTCGAGGGGCCGGAGGCCGGTGCGGTGTCCTGCGCGCTCTCGACGGCCACCCGGCGCGTCGACTGCGGGGTGACGCCGGCCGTGTCGCCGCCCCGCGCCAGGCCCGCCCGCGCGGAGCAGGCCGGCCAGGCGCCCGGGCCCTGCCCGTCGAGCACCTTCTCGGCGACGGCGATCTGCTGGTCCCGGGTCGCCAGGTCCGCCCGGGCCGCGTGGGCGGTGCCGCCGTAGGCGGCCCAGGTCGAGCGGGTGAACTGGAGTCCCCCGTAGTACCCGTTGCCGGTGTTGATGTGCCAGTTCCCGGACGACTCGCAGGCGGCGACCTTCTCCCACACGTCGGTCGTGGCAGCACCCGCCGAGGCCGCCGTCAGGAGTGGAAGCGCGATGCCCGCGCCTCCCGCCGTCACCGTGAGCGAGGCACGGTTGATGCGGCTGGGCTGATATCTGCGGTGCCGTCCGGTCGCGGCCATGATCAGGCTCCCCCACGGGCTGTAGGACATGTCACAAGCCGTCAACGTAGGGGCACACAACGGGTGATGACAAGTAACCGTGCGCACCGGTCCCGTGCACGCCCCGGCGCACGACCCCCGCGGACAGCGCGTCGTCCCTCGTCGGGGCAGTGCGGCAGGCGCGGCGACGGACGCGGAACATCAGGGGGCACGGAGCGGGTGCGGACCGGACGGCACCCGACGGGGCCCGTGCGGCAACGCAGCCCGAGGGGTCGGGAGTTCAGCGGGAGAGCGCTCTCTCCCGCTCGCCCGCCTGATGCTATAAATGCGCCCATGACGGATGCTCTGCGACCGGCCGGCGCGGCCCCCACCCTGGAGGACGTGGCGCGGGCGGCCGGTGTCTCGCGCGCCACGGTCTCCCGAGTCATCAACGGGGTGCGCAACGTCGACCCGGCGATCCAGGCGGCCGTGCGGCAGGCCGTCTCCGTCACCGGCTACGCGCCCAACCGCGCCGCCCGCTCCCTGGTCACCCGGCGCACGGACGCCGTCGCCCTGGTGGTGTCCGGCGCGGGCGTCGAACCGGACGGCGAGGGAACCGCCGGGGAGGGGTCCTTCACCGCCCGGGTGTTCGCGGATCCGTTCTTCGGCCGCATCGTGACGGGGGTGGTCGACTATCTGCGCCCGCGCGGCATGCACCCGGTGCTGATGTTCGCCGAGACCCCGCGGGCCCGGGACGAGGTGGTGGCGTACCTGCGGCAGGGCAGCGCGGACGGGGCGCTGATCGTCTCGACGCACGCACGGGACCCGCTGCCGGGCCTGATCGCGGACGCCGGCCTGACCGCCGTGCTGTACGCGCGGCCGGCGCGGCCGGTCGGGATCAGCTACGTCGATCTGGCGCACCGGGACGGCGCCCGGCTCGCCGCGCAGCACCTGCTGGCACGCGGCTGCCGGCGGATCGTCACCATCAGCGGCCCGCTGGACGTGCCGGCGGCGCGGGAGCGGCTGGAGGGTTTCCGGGAGACCCTGGCGGAGCACGGCGGCTCGGGCGGACTCCCCGTCGCAGAGGGGCAGTTCACTCAGCAGAGCGGCGAGGCGGCGATGGAGCGGCTGCTGGCGGAACACCCCGGTCTGGACGGGGTGTTCGCGGGTAACGACCTGATGGCGACGGGAGCCTGCCATGTGCTGCGCGAGCGCGGCAGGCGGGTGCCGGAGGACGTGGCCGTGATCGGCTTCGACGACAGCAGCGCCGCCTCCGCCTGCCGGCCGCCGCTCACCACGGTGCGCCAGCCGGTGGAGGACATGGCGGCGCAGATGGCCGGGCTCCTGCTGGAGCGGCTGGCCGCGCCGGACCGGCCGATGACCTCGGTGATCTTCGAACCGGTGCTGGTGGTCAGGGATTCCGCGTAGCGGCGCACACCGCGGACCGGCGCGTGCGGGGTCACTGGGCGAGGCCGGGCACATGAGCCCGGGAGTCCGCCGCTGACCGGCGCGTGCGGGGTGCGGGACGGGGCCGCGTACGTGGGCCCGGGAGTCGGCCCGGACCGGCGCGTGCGGGTTGCGGGACGGGTGGGGCGCTCGGCCCGGGCGGAGGGTCCGCCGCCTCCCGGGGACGTGCTCGGGTCCCGGGCCCCGGCCAGGGCGGGGACTCCGCGGCGCCGGGCGGTCGGCGGACGCGGCGCCCTCCCGCCGTGCGGTGGGTCCGCCCGGCGGTCAGCCGGGCCGGGTGCGGCCGCGCCCCGCCGGGGCCTGCGGAGGGACCCGCTCCGCGGCGGCGTCCGGGGATGAGGTGTGCGTGGGGCGGGTGCCGCCGCGGGCCAGGAAGTCGGAGAGCGGGAGGGTCGCGGCGCCCACGGTGACCGCGTCGGGGCCCAGACGCCCGAGATCGATGGAGGTCCGGGCGAACGCGTGGTCGAGGGCGTACTCCTGGGCGTACCGGCGGATCTGCGGGAGCAGGTGCGGGCCGATCAGCAGGCCGGCCCAGCCGCCGAGCAGGACGCGTTCGGGCAGGAAGAGGTTGATCAGATCGGCCAGGGCCGCCCCCAGGCACTCGGCCGTCTCGTCCAGGACCGCGACGGCCACCGGGTCCGCCGCACCACCGGGCCCCGGTCGGGCGGCCGCGAGCAGCGCGGCGAGGGCGCTCTCGTCGTCGGTGTCCTCGGGCAGCGGGCCCCCCGCCTCGCACCAGCGCTTCCGCATCGCCTCCGCGCCGGCGTACGCCTCCAGGCACCCCGGGGAGCCGCAGCGGCACCGGCGCCCGCCCAGCCGGACCGTGGTGTGCCCCCACTCCAGGGCGGCGTGGGAGAGGTCCCCGTCGAGGACGTCCCCCCGGTTCACGCCGGCCCCCACACCGGAGCCGATCAGGGCGACGGCCGCGGTTCCGGCGCCGCGGCCCCCGCCGAACCACATCTCGGCCTGGCCCAGCGTCCTCGCGCCGTTGTCGATGAGGAGCGGCACCTCGGGCGGGAGCTGTACGGCCTCGCGGAGCAGCCGTTCCAGGGGGACCGCGCTCCACCCGACGGTCTGGCCGTGCACGACCGTTCCCGGGCCGCCCGCGCCGGGCGGAGCGTCGCGTTCGACGATGCCGGGTACGCCGACCCCGACGCCGAGCAGCAGGCGGGGGTCCGCACCCGCGTCCCGCAGCACGTCGAGGACGCCCGCACGGACATGGCCGACGATGCGCCCGACGTCGTACCCGTGCCGGGCCAGCAGCCTTTCGTTGCGGGCGAGTTCCGTCAGGGCGAAGTCGAACAGCTCCACCCGGACCCGTGTCTCGCCGATGTCGATGCCGACGAACAGCCCGCCGCCCGGGGCGATCCGCAGCAGGGTGCGGGGGCGCCCTCCGTCGGAGCCGACGATGCCCGCCTCCTCCAGGAGCCCTTCCGAGGCCAGTTCGGCGACCACGTTGCTGACGGATCCCGAACTCAGCCCCGTCGTCGGCCCCAGCTCCTGACGGCTCAGCGGGCCGTCGAAGAACAACCGTTGCAGGACCCGCGCCCGATTGCCCCTCCGCAGGTCGCGCACGGTCCGTCCGCTGCGCTCAGCCATGGTGCCCCCTTCGCCCGGCAACATACCCGCTCGGTGGTGACCGCATCGCTCCCCGTCCGCGCGCCCGCGCCGGGGGCCCGCTCCCCCGGCGCCGGGCGGGCTCCCGCCGCAGTTCCACGGCGGGGACCGTCAAGTGACCGCCGCCGTAAGGCCGTCGGTGCGCACCCCCGCGGCACGCGACCGTCCCCGGCCGTCGGCGGCCCTACCGCCGGCGGCCGCTCCCCCGCGGCATCGGCGGTAGGGCTGCCAACGGCCTCCTGGCGCCCGGCCCCGTCCGGCGCACGACCGGAAGACGATCAAGCGGGAGGGCCCGGAGCTTATGCTCACCGCATGGAGCAGAGCGAAGTCCTGAAGCGAGTGATCGGCATCCTGACGGAGGCCGGCGAGATGCAGCGCCATGCCGAGGGGGACATGGAGGGCGTCGATCCGGACGCGGGCGGCAACATGGTGACGACGCTGCTCAACGAGACGATGCCGCACATCGCCATCTCCTCCGACGCCACCGTCGAGGAGATGGCCGCCCTGGTGGGCCGTGAGGTCGGCGGCGCCGTGGAGCAGCTGGTCGGTGCCTTCACCCTGGCCTTCATCGCGCTCGCCCAGGTCCACGACTCCGGCGAGCGGGAGGTGAGTTCCGCCGACGTTCTGCAGGACCTGGCGCTGCGTGCCGAGGAGCTGAGCTCGGGCGACGAGGGTCCGGAGGGTCCGCTCTAGGACGGGTCCGGGACGGGTCCCCCTTCTGAGGGAGTGCCGGCGGACGCAGCGGCGTACGGGTGACACGCCCCGTGTGACCGTCACACGATCGGCTCGTTTGTCCGGGTGACGGTTCTCTGTCCACGGCTCGGAAGGCACCCACCCATGCCGCTCCAACCCCCGCCGCTCCGGCACCTCGGTCCCGGCGCCGACCTCGGTGTGAAGGAAGCCGAGGCGGCACTCGTCGAGCACTATCCGCACCTCGTACGCCTGGCGTACCTCACGCTGCCGCCGAGCCTCGGCCGGCACCGCCGGGTCCTCGCGGCGCACACCGCGGTACAACGCGCCCTGCGCGGCCGGGCGCGCACCGCGCCGGGACCGGGCGCCGCCGAGGTCCCCGCGCCACGCTCCGGCTCGGCCACCGGCACCGGTAACGCCGCGTACGCCGCGGTCCGGCTGACGGTCGTGCGCTCGGCGCTGGCGTACGCGCGACGGCCCCGCTGGTGGCCGGACCGGATGCCCGCACCGGCCGCGTTGCGCCCGTCGTTGCCGGTGGTGCGGGGGCTCAGGCTCTTCCCCCGCGCCGGCGGCATGGACGAGTTCGCCCTGGACCGCGCCCTGGCGGACGTCCCTGCGGCCGTCCGGGCCGCACTGGGCCTGTGCCTGCTGGAGTCCCTGTCCGGTGAGGCCGCGCGGGCGCTGCTCGCCGACGCGGGCGTGACGGATCCCGCCGACGCCGTGCGGTCCGCCGCCCGGGTGGCCGGGGACGACCACGAGCGGGTCCGGCTCATGCTGGGCTCGGGCGAGTTCGATCCCTGCACGGTGCAGACGCGCCCCGGCGATCTGCTCCGGCGCCGCCACCGGGTGCGGGCGGGGGCGGCGGCCCTGGCGCTGCTCGTCGTGGCCGGGGGCCTCGCCGTCACGGTCGGCCGGGACTCCGACGACGCCCCGTCACCGACCGCCGCGCGACGGGCCACGGTGCCAGGCGGCGCCCTCGACCCCGCGGCACTGGAGCGGACGCCTCCGGAGCAGTGGGCGGACACCTCGCGCGTGGACTTCAGCGCATGGCCGGCCCGGGGCGGCCGTCTAGACGACCGTGACCTCCTGGGACGGGCCCTGCGCAGCTGGGCCGCGCCCCGTGCGGACGTCATCGTCACCGCCGCCCCGGGCACGGCGGCCGTGGCACCGACGCAGCCGCCCCAGCTGCTGTTCGCGGGCGATCTGGACGGCCGGGCCGTCGTGCTGTTCCACGACGGCGGGGTACGCGTCGTCAGGTACACCGAACCGCTGGCCGGAAAGGGCGCTCCGACCCTGGACCTCGCCCGGGCCGACGACGCGGACGTGACCACCGCGGCGGCGCTCGCCGTCAGCCGCACCGCCACCTCGGCGCGCTATCTGCTGGCGCCGTGGGTCGCGGAGTCGGCGACCCGGGACCTCCTCGCACCCGACACCCCCGCGCGGCCGCTGGACGTGGACGGGGACGGGATCACCGCGGCGGTGCCCCGGCCGGCGGAGGGCGGCGCCTGCGGGTCCTGGCCCGCGATGCAGCTGCGGTCCTCGGAGAAGATCGTGGAGAAGCACGCGTTCCTCGTCACGGATCTCGGGGATCTCGCTCCGGTGCACCTCACCCACACGCCGGCGCCGGGCTCCGGCGCACCCTCACGTCAGCCGCGTGAGGCGACGGGTGCCGACGGGCTGGTCGGCTGGGCCCGCACGGCCTGTTCGCTGCGGGATCTGCGCGGGTCGGGGGTTCGCTCGGTCAACCACTGGCAGTTCGCGGTGCAGCCGCTGCCCGGCACCTCTTCCACGGCGGACTGGGTGTGCAGCCGGGCGGACACCTGGCGCGGTCCCGGCCGGGCCCTCGTGCAGTTCGTACCGCCCGCCGCGGCGGGGTCCGCACGGGCGGAGGTCGTGGCCGACCGCCGGGACACCGCGCTGTGCAGCCGGTTCGGCCAGCACGTCGTCGCCGGCACCCACTGGAGGTCGCCGGCCGGCGAGTGGTACGTACTCGCCGCGGGGAGCCGCGCCGTGCGGCGCGTCGAGGTGACGGGCTCCGTCCACGGGGCCGCCGCCGGCCCGACGCTGGCGGTCCGCGCGCCGCAGGACGCGCCGTTCCGGGTGACCGCGGCCCTGCACGACGGCGGGACGGCCTCCTCGGCCCGGTGACGCGCCCTCGGCCGGCGGGCGGTGTGACCGGGCACGGAGCGGCACGCACCGGATCCGGGAGTGCGCCGGCCGCAGTGCACGGGCCGGCGTCCCGGCCCGCACGCCGGTCCGGGACGGAGCCGTGGGGCGCCGTCCCGAACCGGCCGCACGCGCCTGCCGGACCGGCCGCACCGTCCGCGGGGACGCGTGCCGGTGCGGCAGGTTCCGCGGTGTCAGCGCCGGTAGACGCCGAACTCGTAGAGCGAGTAGCCCCACGGGGTGCCGCGCACGGAGGCGTTCACCCGCACGTAGCGCGCCTCCCCCGCCACGTCGATGGCGTCGATGCCGCCGTTGCCGTCGGTGACCGTGCGGACGGTGGTCCAGTTCTGGCCGTCGTCCGAGGTCTCCAGGGTGTACCCCTTGGCGTACGCGGTCTCCCAGGCGAGCTGTACGTGGTCGAACGCGGTCCTCGTCCCGAGGTCCACCTGGATCCACTGCCGGTCGGACCAGTCGCTGGCCCAGCGGGTCTCGAAGGATCCGTCGACCGCCTTGTCCGCGGAGCACGGGCAGCCCGTGCCGTCCGGCTGGAAGGTGGACGCGGCGGCCGGTCGGCCCGCCGCCAGGTTCGTGCCCCCGACCTGCGGCGGCACGACCTTGAAGGACTTGGTCTCGATGCCGACGTTGCCCTTGCCGTCGGAGCTCTTCAGGTAGACCTTCCACACCCCGAGCCGGTCCGGTGCGGTGACCTCGAAGGTGCCGTTGCCCCGGTCGGTGAACGGCACGTCGGCGAGCTGCCCGCTGTCGTCCACGTACTTGCTGCCGAGCAGCATCTGGTGGGTGACCGGGTCGCCGTCGGGGTCGGAGACCGACGCCCGCACGGTGAAGGACTTCCCCGCCTGGACGGCCGAGGCGTCGTCCACCGTCATTCCGGAGATCACGGGCGGGGTGTTGTCCGCCGGGGTGCCGGCCCCGTACGCCTTCTTCACCGCGTAGTACGCGAGCCGCTTCTGGCCCGCCGGGAGCAGGTTGAACCAGACACCGCCGAAGTCGTACTCGGTGCCGTAGTGGAACAGCGTGGCGCCGAGGGCGACCCCCGTGTGTCCGGTGACGCACTGCCAGGCCCGTGCGTACCCCTCGGCCTTCGCCACGTCGGTCGGTTCGTCCGGGACGCCGTTGGCGTCGTCGGGCACCTCCCACTCCCCCGCCGGGCCGCCCTCGGTCACGATGTACGGCTTGTCGAAGCCCCCGTCCTCCCACGTCCCGCGGATGTCGCAGACGGCGCCGTAGGAGTTCACGGCGTACAGGTCGAGGTCCGGCGCGTTCTTCCTGTAGTACGGCCAGGCCCCGGTCCAGGCGTCGGTCGAGGTGACCGGGTGGTCCGGGTCCACGGCGTGGATCTTCACGGCGACCTCGTTGACGAACGCGGTGTAGGCGTCGCGCTGCTGCTCCAGGGCGGCACCGCTGTAGCAGTTCTGCAGGCCGAGCACGGACTCGTTGCCCACGTTCCACATGAGGACGCCGGGGTGGTCCTTGTAGGTCTCGACCCACCGAGGGAACTCGGCGAGCATGTCGTTCTTGTACCCGGTGTCCGTCAGGTAGTCGACGCATCCGCCGCTCCCGGGCCCGCCGCCGGGCTGCAGCCAGAAGCCGGCGATCACCTTGATGCCCTGGCCGGCCGCACTGTCCAGCAGCGGTTTCGTGGTGGCGTCGGTGCCCCAGGTCCGGATGGTGTTGACGCCCATGGACTTCACGTCGGGCATGTACGCCGCGGCATCGGCGACGGCCGGTCCCCAGGTCAGGCCCTTCACCGTGTACGGCGCGCCGTCGACGGTCAGTTTCCAGGCGCCCTGTGATCCTTCGACCTTCACCACGCTTCCGGCCGCCTGGGCGGCGGGCGCGGGCAGGGCGGCAGCCGCAGCGGCGACGAGGGCGGCGACGGCCAGCCGCGCCGTCGTACGTCTGCGGGCGGTGGACGGGCGGGTGAGACGGGGCAGTTTCATGCGGGCGACAGCTCCTCGTGGGGAGGGAGGCGAGGGGAACGGGTCAGAGAGCGCTCTCCGTCAGGGCGTGCCGCGAACGTGGTGCCGGTCCGCCCCCGGGGGCGACGGTGTCCGGTGGAATGCGCTCCGGACGAGACGGGGAGTGCGCCGGGTGCCGTCGGACGGGCGGGGCGTTCGTGGGGTGTTCGCGGCACGCCCGGGGGCGCGGTTCATCCGTGCGGGAGAGCGGGTGCGGTCAGGGCAGTTCGTAGTTCTCGTCCAGGGCGGCGCCCTCACCGGGGTTGTTCTGGTCGTAGCCCCGGGCGTCGCACTGGAGCCCGCCCACGATGCAGTGCCCCACCATGGCGTCGAGCGTGGCGTCGTCCCAGGCGTTGAAGAAGTCGTAGTGGAAGGAGTGGCCCGTGCCGCTGGCCAGTCTCACCTGCGACATGTCGCCGTTGACCGGCCAGGCCATCTTGAACTCGATCATCGGCAGCGCGACGGGGTGACTGGCCGGGCAGACGTCCTGGTTGGCCCCCGTCACGACCGGATAGGCCATGTGGGCCTTGTGGTCAGGGGTGTCCAGATACCTGCCGTCCCAGCAACTGGGAGCCTGCATACGGAGGTTGAGCTGGGTGCCCGGACTGGTGGGGCAGGTGGCCGGGAACTCGTAGTTGTGGTAGCTCTCGCCGCACTCGTAGCCCTCGACCATGCCGGGGTGGTCACGGAACTCCTCGGCCGTCTGCGTCGGGCTGCCGACCACGAAGCGCAGGCCCTTCGGGAACGGCCGCACGGTGCGGTAGTCGGTGACACCCGCCTTGTAGTAGATGGTCTGCGGGCCGACCGGACGCACCTCCTGGTCCCCCTTGTAGAGGGTGGGCATCCAGTACGCGGACAGGTCGCCGGGCGCCTTGCACACGGTGCCACCCGCGCCGAGGGAGGCGGTCGTGCTGTTCTCGTCCGTGGTGTCGTTCCCCATGAACGTGTGGTTGTGGGACTTGCCGGTCTGACCGGGATAGACGATCGGGTCGACCGAACCGGTGTGGTTCACCGAGCAGTTGGCCTGGAACTCGTGGAAGTACCGGTGGGGCGGGATCTCGGTGGACGGCTCCACCCCGGTGACCGGCGGAGTCGCCGGGATGTACCCGTCGCCGTCGGGGTCGTCCCCGGAGGGGACGGGATCGGCAGCCGCCATGACGTGGCCCTGTGTGTGCGTCGCCCCGTGGTCGACGCGCGAGACCGGGACGGGCGCGCCGGCCTCGGAGACGCCCTCGGGCGCGGGGACGCCCGCACGGGTGATCGCCGTGAGCCCCGTGACCACCAGGGCCAGCGCGGCGAGGACGACCAGGGCTGACACCAGGGTGGATCTGCTGAATCTTTCGGCCATGAGGACCTCCATGCCGCTCTGCGTCCGCGCACGTCGGGTGCGCGGTGGGGGGAGAGTGGAACTGGACGGTGCGTCGTGCGCGACTGCGGGAGAGCGCTCTCCCGCAGCGCTGTCAGTGTTGCGCCGCCGCTGAGAACATGTCAAGACTCGGTGAACTGGGCGCGCTGCGACTGCCGTTGGCCCTGCATGGCGTCCGGGCCGACCCCGTCGACGGACGGAGTGACCGCCGGCTGCCGCTCCCCCATCGACATCGCTCCGTCGGAGGGTGAACGCCCGGGATCGCGCGCATGGAGGACGCCGCAGATCGCACGCCGGGTGGCCGGCTCCAGACGCAGGGTGCCGACGCCAGGGGTCCGGTGTCGGGCCTCGGGCGTCGGGCGCCTGGCGTCTTGGCGTCTGACGTCTGGCGTCTGGCATCTGGCGTCGACCGGCTGGGCGCCGCTGTCGGGTGTCGCGGGATCTTGGCGGTATCGCGGCATCGCGGGCCCGTGAGGAGTGCCCGACTCCGTCTCCCCGGCCGCGCCTCCCGGGTTCGGGGGCGGCGCTCTCGACCGGTGCGGGCCGGACCGTCGGCAGGGTCCCTGCCGGTTTCCTCGGTCCCGGCACACATCACGCCGGGCTCTCCCGGAGCGTGACTCAGGGGGCGAGGGCCACACGCTCGAGCCGAGCCGAGCCGGAACGGCTTCCGGCGCCGGCAGTGGACGGCCACGCGCGATGTCCGCACCGGCGGTCGGCAGCTCCGGTCGGCCACACCGGCTCCCGGAGCACCCCGGGGGTTCGCTTGGAGCCCGCAGGGACGCACCTCCGGCGAGGTCGACAGCAGGAGCGGGGTCGGCCGCGACAGCGATGGTGTCCCCGCACGGCGCACCCGGATCGCACCGCCGTGCCGTCCCGCCGCCCGGGGACACCGAGAACGGCGGGGCCGACGTGGCACGCCCACGTCGGCCGAGGTCCGCTGCGACGACGGGAGCAGCCCTGTCGGCGCAGCGGACCGTTGAGGTTCCGTGCCGGGTCACGGGGGCCCGGCGAAGTCGTCCGTCAGGCCGTGTGGAGGGTCAGCCCGTAGCGGTTGAGGATCTCGTTGATGGGCTGGTGCCAGGTCTCCCCGCCACCGCTGCAGTTGCCCCAGCCTCCCGAGGTGACGCCCTGGGCCTGGTCGCCGCTGATGAACGAGCCGCCGGAGTCGCCCGGTTCGGCGCAGACGCTGGTCTTGGTCATCTGGTGGACGGCGCCCTGGCTGTAGTTCACGGTCTCGTTCTTGGCGAGGACGTTTCCGCAGTGCCAGTGGGTGGTGGAGCCGGAGCGGCAGATCGAGGCGCCGATGGGTGCCTCGTTGGAGCCGCGGACCAGCTGGTCGGAGACGGTGCCCCAGCCGAGGACCACGGGGACGGTCCACCAGCCGCTGCCCACGTTCACCCAGGCGTAGTCGTTGTCGGGGAAGGACGAGCCCTGGAAGCTGCCGATGGCCGAGCCGTCCCAGCCCCGGACCGCTCCGCCGGCCTGTCCGCAGTGGCCGGCCGTGACGAAGCCTCCGTGGACGGAGAAGCCTATGGAGCAGCGGACGTTGCCGGTGTAGTAGGGGTCACCGCCGACCGTGCCGGCGGCGAAGGTCCGGGGCGCCTCGGCGGTCTGCTGCACCGTGACGGGTCCGGCCTTGCGCGCCTTCGCGACGAAGGCGCGGACATCGTTGTCACCCTGCTCGGAGGCGACGACGTTCACGACGACGCTGTTCGCCCGGGGGTCGACGTGCCAGCTGCTGACACCGCTGGGCGCGGAGAGCTTGTCCAGCCGGTCCTTCACGGCGTCGAGCTCCCGCGCCGTGTGGTCGACGACCCGGACCTCCGCCCCGGCGGCCCGTACGGCACCGGCCTTGGCCTCGTCCGTGACGGCGACCGTCAGCTTGCCGCTCTTCGCGTCGAACCAGGATCCGCCGAACGACGTTCCGGCGGCGCTCCGCGCGGTCCCTTCCAGGGCCGTCGCCTTCTTCTCCGCGGTGAGCCGCGCCTCGGCCTGGCCCTTCGTCAGCCCGAGGTCGCGCTGCATGGCCGTGACGATCCCCGCCGAGGCCTGGGGTTCGGCGGAGGAACCGGAGTCGGCAGCCGTGGCCTGGGTGAGGCCGGCGGTCGCCCAGGTGCCGATGATGAGCAGTGCGGAGAGACCGGTCCGCACCATCGTCGTATGTCTCAAGGGAGTGCCCCTTCTGTTCGTTCCAGCGTCGTGGGGGTGGAACAGGAAGCGTCCGAGAGCCGTCTGAGAGCGCTCTCAGAGGTGCCGCCACGGACTGTAGTCCAGTTCTTCGGGCAGGTCCATGCCAATGACGTGCATGTCGATGACGGGGGATGCCCCCGCCATCCGTTCACCGGGCGCGGTCGGGTGCGGCGGCAGCCGATCTCTTCCGCATCCGAAAACAGCGTCGCTCCCCCGGGAAAGGCGCCTTCCGTTGCGTCACCGGCCGGACCGGAGTGGAATTGCCTACAAGGGGGCACGGAGGAAGGGGCACGCCATGACCGACAGCGACCGGGGGGACGACGTCTACCAGCCGCAGGAGCCGGAGGCCTCGGACCCCGCCGACCTGCTCGACCTGGAGGACACCCTCGACACGTCCGGGCTCACCGACGTGCTGGACGAGGGCTACTCCCCGCCGGACCGGCCCTGGGCGGTCCAGGACGAGGGCACCACGGCCTCCGAGCAGCACACGGGCGAATCCCTCGACGGCCGCCTGGCCAGGGAGGTTCCCGAGGAGCCCGGGCCGGTCGCCGACGGTCCCGGCGATCTGGCGGACGGCGACGGGGAGCTCTACGACACGGAGGTGGGGACGGACCGCGCGGGCCGGCTCACCCAGGAGGGCGACGGGCACGTGCCCTCCACCCTCACCGCCCAGGACGTCGGGATCGACGGGGCGGCGGCGTCCGCGGAGGAGGCGGCGATGCACCTGATCCCCGAGGAGAGGGACCTGTTCGGGGAGGAACCGGCGCGCTGAGCCCGCCGCCCCCGGTCCTGCCGCCGCCGCTCACCGCCGTGGGCCGCTCCCCCCGTGTCCAGCCCCTCCCCCACCGCCCTTCCGGCGCCCTCCTGGACACGCCCGCGCGGAGGCTGAGCCCTCCGCCACCGCCTCGCCCGCGCACCCGCGTCGCCGCACCTCCCGGACCGCGCACCCGCGCGGAGTCCGGCACCCCGCCACCGCCTCGCCCGCGCACCCGCGTCGCCGGACCTCCCGCTCCGCACGCCCGCGCGGAGTCCGGCACCCCGGCCGCCTCCTCCCGCACCCCGGTGGTGAGGGCGAACCGGCCACCGCCACCCACCCGCGCACGCCTGCGCGCGCCTGCACCCGGCCGGCCCGTTCATGTCCTCGGCACACCTGCCGCCCCGGCGGTTGCGCCCCCGTGCGCACCCGGTGCGGCCGCCGTGCGGGACGCGGGGACGGGCCGTCCGAAACGCGCCGTCGTGCTGCCCGCGCCCCCCGAAAACGCTTGGACGCCGACCGTCCGGCCACGGAAGACTCTGCCCTCCCGGATCCCTTGCCGTCGACGGGCGGCAGGTGCTCCCGCCGGTGCCGCACGGCCCGTTCCACGGGCCCGCCGGCCGCGGCGGCATCCGGAGCAACTGCCCGCGAAACGACATCACGACATGAGGTCGGCATGGGATCGCAGCAGTCTCACGGCACCGGGCCGCACGGGCGCCCGGTCCGGCTCGCACTCCGTCACTATCTGGGGGAACTGTCCCGCCAGCGCGGACTGTCCGTCTTCGCCCTGGCCCTCCCGGCGGTCGGCAACATCGGGATCACGTACGTCGCCCCGCTCATCGTCGCCAAGCTCGTCGGACGCATCGCCGAGGACGGGGCGATGGGCGCCCGCGAGGCGCTGCCCTACGTCGGGGTGTTCGCCGCGGTGCTGTTGCTGGCGGAGGCCATGTGGCGGCTGGGACTGCACTGCCTGAACCGGGTGGCCGCCCGCGGCATCGAGCACCTCTACGTCACCGGCATGGACGCGCTGTTCGACAAGGACGCCGCGTTCTTCCAGGACAACTTCGCCGGATCGCTGACGAAGCGGGTGCTGAGCTTCGCCTCCCGCTTCGAGGAGTTCGTCGACACGCTCACCTTCAACGTCGTCGGGAGCCTGGCCCCGCTGCTGTTCGGCACGGTCATCCTGTGGCGGTACGACCCGCTGCTGGTGGCCGGCCTGCTGATCATGATCACGCTGACCGCCGTGTGCGCCGCACCGCTCATCCGACGCCGTCAGAAACTGGTCAAGCGGCGCGAGGAGGCCATCGCGCGGGTGGCCGGTCATGTGTCCGACGCATTGACGAACATGGAGACGGTGCGCGCCTTCGCCGCCGAGGAGCGCGAGGCCGCCGAGCACCGGTCGCGGGTCGCGGAGTCGCGCCGCCTGACGCTGCACTCCTGGGACTACGGCAACCTCCGGATCGACACCCTCGTGGCCCCGCTGTCCGTGCTCACCAACGCGCTCGGCCTGCTCCTCGCCGTGGGGATCGGCGCGGGCGTCGGCAGCGTGGAGGCGATCGTGGTCGCCTTCACGTACTACACCGGATCGACCCGCATCATGTTCGAGTTCAACCAGATCTACCGCCGCCTCGAAAGCTCGATGACCGAGGCCGCGCAGTTCACCGAGCTGCTCCTCGAACCGCCCACCGTGCTCGACCCGCCGGTCCCCGAACCGCTGGTCCGGCAGGGCGCGGACGTCCGCTTCGAGCAGGTCACGTTCGCCCACGACGGCAGCGCCCCGATCTTCGAGGGGCTCCAGCTGGACGTGCCGAGCGGCGCGCGGATCGGTCTCGTCGGGCGGTCCGGCGGCGGCAAGACGACACTGACCCGGCTGCTCCTGCGGATGTCCGACCTCAGCTCCGGCCGCATCCTGATCGGAGGTCAGGACATCAGCCGGCTGCGCCAGTCCGACCTGCGGAGCCTGATCGCCTACGTCCCGCAGGAACCGGCCATGTTCCACCGCACCCTGCGGGAGAACATCCGGTTCGCCCGCCCGGACGCGACCGACGCGGAGATCCGTGCGGCGGCCGACGCGGCCCATGTCACCGAGTTCGCCGACCAGCTCCCCGCGGGCTTCGACACGATGGTCGGCGAACGGGGCGTCAAGCTCTCCGGCGGACAGCGCCAGCGGGTGGCGCTCGCCCGGGCGATCCTGCGCGACGCACCGATCCTGCTGCTGGACGAGGCGACCAGCGCACTGGACTCCGAGAGCGAGACGCTGGTCCAACAGGCCCTGTGGCAGCTGATGGAGGGCAGGACGGCCCTGGTCGTCGCGCACCGGCTGAGCACGGTCGCGGCCATGGACCACCTGATCGTCCTCGACCACGGCCGCATCGTCGAGCAGGGGACGCACCAGCAGCTGCTGCTCACCGACGGCGCCTACGCCAAGCTCTGGCACCACCAGTCCGGCGGATTCCTCGTCGACACCGCGAACGGCGAGCCGGCGGCCACCGCCGAGCAGGCCCTCTGACACCGGGCCTCCGGCGCGCGTCCCGTCGGGGGCCCGGCACCGCCCTCACCGGCCGTGCGCCGCGGCGGGACCGCTCCCGCGGGGTGCGGGGGTGCGGGACGGAGCGCCGAGGACCGTCCGGGGGTACGTCCGCGACACCGGGCCGGACTCCCGGCCCGCGACGGCCTCCGCCTCATAAGCTCCTGCCCCGTCCCGGCGGCCGGCCGGACCGCCGACGAAGCAGGGAGCAGGCAGAGCATCATGAGCAGAACAGCGCAGATCGGTGTCACCGGGCTTGCCGTCATGGGGCGCAACCTCGCCAGGAACTTCGCACGGAACGGATACACCGTCGCCGTGCACAACCGCACCGCCGCGCGCACCCGCGCCCTCGTCGAAGAGTTCGGCCACGAGGGCGACTTCCTTCCGGCCGAGAGTGCCGAGGACTTCGTGGCGGCCCTCGAACGACCGCGGCGTCTGGTCGTCATGGTGAAGGCGGGAGAGCCCACGGACGCGGTGATCGCGGAGTTCGCCCCGCTCCTGGAATCCGGCGACGTGATCATCGACGGCGGCAACGCGCACTTCGCGGACACCCGGCGCCGGGAACGCGAGCTGCGCGACCGGGGCATCCACTTCGTCGGCACCGGCGTCTCCGGCGGCGAGGAGGGAGCACTCGAAGGGCCGAGCATCATGCCGGGCGGCAGCAGGGAATCCTACGCCTCGCTCGGGCCGATGCTGGAGAAGATCTCCGCCAAGGCCGAGGACGGCGCCCCCTGTGTCACGCACATCGGCCCCGACGGCGCCGGTCACTTCGTGAAGATGACGCACAACGGCATCGAGTACGCGGACATGCAGCTCATCGGTGAGGCGTACCAGCTGCTGCGCGACGTGGCGGGGTACACGCCGGCGCAGATCGCGGGCATCTTCCGCACCTGGAACACCGGGCGTCTGGACTCCTATCTCATCGAGATCACCGCGGAGGTCCTCTCGCACGTGGACGCGGCGACCGGCAAGCCCTTCGTGGACGTCGTGCTCGACCGGGCGGAGCAGAAGGGAACCGGCCGCTGGACCGTGCAGATCGCCCTCGACCTGGGCGTTCCCGTGTCCGGGATCGCCGAGGCCGTCTTCGCCCGCTCCGTCTCCGGCCACGCCGCACTCCGTGACGCCTCGCGCCACCTCGCCGGGCCGAGCCCCCGCAGGCTCGGCGAGGACGAGGCGGCGGCCTTCGCCGACCGGGTCGAGCAGGCGCTGTACGCCTCGAAGATCGTCGCCTACACCCAGGGTTTCCACGAGATCGCGGCCGGCAGCGAGGAGTACGGCTGGGACATCGACCTCGGCAGGGTCGCCGCGATCTGGCGCGGCGGCTGCATCATCCGTGCCGCGTTCCTCGACCGGATCACCGGCGCGTACGAGGCCCAGCCGCATCTGGTGAGCCTCCTGGCCGACCGGAGCTTCGCGGAGGAGATCGCCGCCGCGCAGGACGACTGGCGCACCGTGATCTCCACCGCCGTCACCCACGGCGTCCCGACCCCGGCCTTCGCCGCCACCCTCGCCTACTACGACTCCCTGCGCGCCGAACGCCTCCCCGCCGCCCTCACCCAGGGCCAGCGCGACTACTTCGGCGCACACACCTACCGCCGCACCGACCGAGACGGGGTCTTCCACACCCTCTGGGGCGGCGACAAGACCGAAGTCGAGAGCTGACTCTCCGAGACCAGAGCGGAATCGCCGAGGAACGAGCGGGATGCCGAAGAGATCGGAGACGATGGTCCGGCCACGCTCCCGCCCATCGCACCGGGGCACGTAGGGACGCAAACGAAAGGAACCGCCCGACCTACCCGCCGTCGGCACCGAGGTCCTCGTGTACGCGGCGTACAAGGAACCCTTGCACGCCGCTCCCCCGCTGGGTTCTCCGCCAGTGGGTCGGGAAGAACCTTGCCGGCTGACGCATCCGCCGGCCCCCGCACGACCCGGCAATAGAGGCTGAGCGGCCCCCGCCGCCCTTGAGTGTGTGTGGGGGATCCTGCGTGACTGTCAGAAAGGTCGTGGTCGCAGAGTAGAACCGCCGGGTCGAGGACGTCTGCCCCTCTTTGCGGGCCGCGTAATCCTGCGGTCGGTGACCGCAAAGGACACGGCGCCCCGAACGCGTCGCTGGGCCATGTACGACCTGGACCTCGCCGGACGGGCACCTGCCCAGCGGCGCGGCACCGAAGCCGGTCCGGCTGTGGTGGTCGGGCACCGACGTAACCGTTGACCTGCTCCGGCAGGCGTTCATGCACCCCTTCGACATCGAGCACACCTTCCGGCGCTTCGAACAGACCTCGGGCCGGACCTGCCCGCAGATCCGCACCCTCGAAGCGGCTGATCGCTGGACCTGGCCGACCCTAGCTCGCCGCCTTCACCCGGCTCCGGCTCGAAGCCCGTCGGCGGCAGACCCCCGACGGCCTGGGAGGAACCGGCCCCGCCCGACAGGCTCACCCCCGCATGAGTCCGCCGCGGTTCTCGGCACCTCCGCACGAAGGCCGCCTGTCCAGCCGGTGCGCCGAAGAGCACCCCGCCCGGCGTGTGCGTCGGCGCCGCCTCGATGCCGGATTCCGCCCCGCTGACCGCCGAGAACGCCCCGGCGGTCAGGCTGGGCTCACTTGCTGGCGAGACTCCACGTATCGCCCCTGCCTTCGGCGGTGCTGTTGAGGGCGGTCCACTCGGCGTCGTCGAGGCCGAGGGCTGCGCGGAGGTAGGCGGAGATCGCGTCGGCGGTGAGGGCGACACGGGCGGGGTCCTCGTCGGTGGTCTCGGCGACCTTCTCGCCGGCGATTCCGCCCATGGTGTGCTCGGCCTCGGTCAGGGTGAGCAGGCTCTTGGGCGCCGGGCTGAGGTGGTAGGCATCGGTGAACCACTCCGGCCCGCGGGTGGAGAGCTGCGAGTCGTCCTTGCCGCCCGCGACGATCAGGGCCGGGGCGGTCATGGTGGAGAAGTCCGGCTTCATGAACGGAAGGTTCTCGGCGGCGAACGGGGTGAGGGTGTCACCGGTTCCCGTGGCCCCGATCAGCGCGCCGGCCGAAACCGCGGGGTGGGAGAAGTCCTCTCCCGCAACGCCCTCGGCGTCCAGCACACGCGCGCCGAGCAGGGCACCTGCGGTCTGGGCGCCCCAGGAGTGGCCGACCACGGCAGTGTGCTCACGGTCGGCGCGGGTCTCCAGGCCGGCCTGGGCCAGGACGTGGTCGAGGTGGTCGAGGACCGCGTGCAGGTCGGTGATCCGCACGCGCCAGATGGTGGCGAAGCGCGGGTCGTCCCAGGCGATGGCGTTGCGCCGGGAGTCCAGGTGGGTGGGCTGCACCACAACGAATCCGGCGGCGGCCCACCGCCCGACGAGGGGCTCGTAACCGTCCAGTGACCAGGCGTTCCCGTGGGAGAAAACGATCACAGGCAGGTTCTGGCCCGACCGGGGCGCGGTGACCCTCACCTGGAGGTCGATGCCGCGCCCGGGCGAGGGGACCACGATGGGCTTCACCGAGACGATCTGATGGTCGAGCAGGTGGGACGAGGACATGAGGGTCCTGCACTCTCTGTGGGTACCGGGATGCCATAATTTGGCGGAGCGTCGTTCCGCCAGATTAGCGGAACATTGTTCCGCGAGCAATGGGAGACATCCGTGCAGGAGTCGGTCGGGGTACGCCAGGCGCAGGCTCAGCGCACCCGCAGTGGCGTGCTGAAGGCAGCTGCGGCAGTCTTCGTGGAGCGCGGCATCCAGGCGCCCGTCCGCGACATCGCCGAACGCGCAGGCGTCGGCGTGGGCACGGTCTACCGAAATTTCCCGACCCGTGCGGATCTCGTCACTGCCGTCTACCGGCACCAGATCGACGCCTGCACCGCTCTCGCGCCCCGCCTTCTGGAGGAATCCCCCTCGCCGTTCACCGCTCTGACTCTGTGGACGGATGCGTTCGTGGACTTCCTGGTGACCAAGCACGGCCTCGGAGCGGCACTGAGGTCGGGTGACCCAGGACTGGAGAACCTCCACACCCTCATGCTCGACACCCTGGTCCCGGCCTGCGCGTCATTGCTGGACGCCTGCGCCGCCACCGAGGAACTTCGCCCCGGTATCACCGCCTACACGCTCCTGCGCGCCATCGGGAACCTCTGCATCACCGGCCCCGACTACGACCAGGCCGATGCCAAGGTCATGGTCGCCTTTCTCCTCGCCGGATGCCGCATCGCCGACCCGGCGTGATGATGTGTGGTGCCGGGCCGGCGACGGGCCTCGACCCCTGATGTCGAACACGCGAGACACGGGATCCTGAGGATCTGAGAACGGACGTCTCGCGGTCGTGACGAGCTGTCCGCCAGAGTTCGAGGCGGACGCGGTCGCGCTGTACGGGTCGCGGCCGGAGGCGACGATCAGGTCGGCGCCCCCGCGGACGTCGGTCGCACGATCCGGTCCAGCCGCCGACCCCGCTGGAGGCGGAGAACGCGGCTCTGCGGAAGAAGGCCTCCCGCCACCTCGCCGGACCGAGCCCCCGCAGGCTCGACGAGGACGAGGCGGCGGCCTTCGCCGACCGGGTCGAACAGGCCCTGTACGCCTCGAAGATCGTCGTCCTCACCCAGGGCCAACGCGACTGCTTCGGCGCACACACCTACCACCGCACCGACCGTGACGGGGTCTTCCACACCCTCTGGGGCGGGGACCGGAGCGAGGTCGGGGCCTGAGGCCGCGGGTGGAGGTGCGGCCGGCCCGGTCAGGCCGCGCCGGCGGCCCTCAGGTGGCGGCGCGGAGCTGTTCGACCGCCCTCCGGAGGTCGTCGAAGGCGCGCTGTTCCTCGCGGGGGGAGACCCGGGCCGCGGACAGCAGTCCGTCGCGCGCGCCCCGGGCGCGGCTGTAGGCGTCGAAGCAGGCGAGAACCTGCTGGACCGGGTCGCGAGGAGCCGGAGAGGGAGGGGGTGGGGGCACGGCGGAGCTCTCGTCTGGTCGGGACGTACCGGTCGGGGGGGGGAAGGCGTTCCGGGAGGGCGGTCAGGTCCCGGACGTGTCCGGGGCGGGCGGGACGGGTCCGCGGCCACGGCCGGATCCCCGGACCGGGCGGGTCCCTCCGGCGGTCCCGGGCCCCGCGGTGTCACGTCCCGCGGCTCGCGGCCGGACCCGGTCCGGGCCGCCCGCGGGCGCGTCGGCGGACGGGGCGTCGAGGCGAAGGGTGGGGGCCGGTCGCAGAAGCTCGCCGGCGGGGAGCTGCCGGGCGGTGGGAGCGGCCGTACGACCGCAGGGACCCTCCGGGCGCCGGAGCATTGCACGGACACGCGGACGGACGGGGAACACGAGGGGCATGGCACGCCTTCCGGGCACGACGAGGACATCGCCGACCAGACTTCCCGGCACACCACCCGTTCCCGTGAACGAGCCGCCCTCATGGTAGTCCCTCGCGCGGGGAACGTTCCCGGGCCCGCGCATCCGGGGCCGCCGTACGCCCGCCCCGGACAGAGCCTCCGTCCGGGGCGGGCGTGACCGCGCGTCAGGGGGCCGCGCGCGGCCTTCGGCGCCGTCCGGGGGATCCGGCGTGCGGGCGGGATCCCCCGGGTGTGCTCACAGCAGGCCCGTCACCGTCACGGTGACGCGGGACGGCGCCTTCTCCTCGGGGAACTTCCGCGTCAGACAGGCCGTGACGGCCTTGCGGGCGCCCCGGGCGACGTCGACGGCCCGTGCGTCCCCCAGGACGACGATGTGCAGGTCGATGTCCCAGCGGCCGTCCCGTGCGTCGCCGGTCCGGCTCATCCGCACACCGGGGGCGCGGGTCCTGGTTCCGGTCCTGGCGCCGGACAGCGCGGACCGCACCTGCTGTGCCACTCCCGGCCGGAGGAAAGCGACGCCCTCCACCCCCAGTACCGCGTCGGCCACTTCCTCGATGAGCGCCGTGTGCGCCTTGTCGGTCACCGGCTCAGCCCTCTTCCGCGTCGTCGTCGGCGTCGAGCAGGTCGGTGATCCGGATGTCGATGCCGTTCAGGGCCAGTCCCAAGGTGGTGTCGGCCGCTCCCCGCACGCGCCGCCGTACCTGTTCGGCGAGGTCCTGCAGCGGCGCCGAGGCGGGTGCGTGGATGTCGAGACGCACGTCGACCAGGGGTGTTCCCTGTTCCGACGGGCGCTCCAGGGTGATTCTGCAGGATCCCGCGCGGACGCCGTCGACGGTCTCGGCCGCGGCGCGGACCGTGCGGGCGGCCGCCGATTCCACGACCCAGAGGTCCTCGTCCGGTTCCCCGAGCGGCAGCGGGCGTCCCGGGCGCAGTTCCAGGCGGACGACGTCCATGACCCGCTGGGTCAGTGCGCGGGCGTCGTAGGGCTCGGCGGCGGGGGACGTCGTCTCGCGCAGCCGGCGTACCGAGTTCTCCAGTGCGGCGAGTTCGTCGACCGCCTGGCGGCAGTGGGGGCAGTCGTCGAGGTGCGGGTCGTGCTCCCCCTGCTCCCAGAGGTCCCAGACTCCGGAGAGCAAACGGCCGCAGGGCAGCTGCTCGTCGTCCGGTTCGTCGGTCTGCGGCGGGTGGGGAGGGTCGGTGCGGGCAGTCATCGCCAGGCCCCCAGTTGTTGTGTGAGAGATCGTCGTGCGCGGAAGACACGGGCCCGGACAGCCTCCTGGCTGATCCCGACGGTCTGCGCGATGAATTCGTAGGACTGACCGTCCAGTTCCCTGAGCACCCAGCAGGCGCGCTGCTCGGCGGACAGGGAGGCCAGGGCCCTCTGGAGTTCGTCGACCGCGGCGTGCGACTCGGCGATCCGCGCGGGTGAGACGGTGTGCTCCGGAGCGGCGACGTGGTCCGCCGAGTCAAGGTGATCGACGGGTCTGCGCGAGCGCAGGACGTTCAGACAGCGGTTGGTCACGATGCGGTACACCCAGGTGCGGAACGTCGACTGCATCCTGAATTCCGGCAGCTTGCGCCAGGCGCTGATGAGCGCCTCCTGCACGGCGTCCTCGGCTTCCGGCTCGTTGCCCAGGATGCGGGTGGCCATGCGCACCAGCGGGGGCGCGTGGAGCCGCACGAGGTCGGCGAACGCCTCCTCGTCGCCTTCCGCCGCCCGCACGACGAGCAGGGTGTCGTCGGTGTCGCTGCGGCCATCACCGACCGCTGCTTCGGCGTGTTCGGGGGCCAGCGGCACGGGTGACTCCTTTCGTAGGTTCTCCTGTGGTCGGACACACGGGCGCGCCCGCTGTGACGCGTCACCTCACGGACGCGTACGGGGTGCCCGTGTTCACGGGCGGCGTGACGACCGCTCACGTCCGGCGTGACGACCGCGGAAAAAAAATCCTGAGGTCGGCGTAACGGATCCCGTCCGGGTGGTTCTACCGGTGTGAGATCAGTTCGCACACCGTACAAGGAGGAACTGCCATGACCACGCAGACGGCCACGGTGGCCAAGAACGCTTCCGTCCCGCAGAACGTGAAGAACGGCCAGGGGACGACGGCCCTCACGGGTGGTGCCGTCGGCGCGGACGAGCCCGCCGCCACCCGGGGCCGTACGTCCATCGCGGACGTCGTCGTCGTGAAGATCGCCGGCAGCGCCGCACGGGAGATCCCGGGTGTGCACGCGATGGGCGGCGGGCTGTCCCGCACCCTCGGCGCCGTTCGCGACCGGGTTCCGGGCGGCCGCCCCAACGTCGGCCGCGGCGTCAAGGTCGAGGTCGGCGAGCGGCAGACCGCCATCGACGTCGACCTGGTCGTCGAGTACGGCGTGGCGATCGCGGACCTGGCGCGTGACGTGCGCGAGAACGTCATCGCGGCGGTGGAGCGCATCACCGGCCTGGAGGTCGTCGAGGTCAACGTCACGGTCAACGACGTGCACCTGCCCGACGAGGACGGCGAGCCCACCACGGTCGACTCCCGGGTGGAGTGACCGGGACAACCGGGATAACCGGGACGAGCGGGAGCAGGTCCGGGCAGTCGTGCGAGAGGTGGAGTGAATGAGCAGGCCGGTGGTCGGGATGATGGCGGGGATGGCGCTGGCGTTCGCCGGGTACTTCGGAGGGTTCGGCGCGTTCCTGCTCGTGGCCGCCCTGGGCGGTGTGGGCGCCTTCGCCGGCCACTGGCTGGACGGCGGGGGCGTGCCTGACGACCTCAGGGACATGTTCGAACGGAACCGTCGATGATCGCTCCGGCGCAGCGCGGCACCACCACGGTGTCGGAGAAGGCCGTCCGCAGGATCGCCGAGCGCGCCGCCACGGAGTCCCTGCCGGGCAGGGCCGTCGCGGCCACGAGCGTCTCGGCGGTCGTCCGGGGGCGTCGGGCGAAGGTGGCGCTGGACGTCGCCCTGCCCTACCCGGACCCCGTCACCGACACCGTGAAGCTCGTGCAGGAGCACGTCACCGCGCGCACCGGCGAGCTGAGCGGGCTCGACGTGTCACGGGCGGAGGTGAGCGCGAGCGTCCTGAAGCCGGACGCCCCGCTCCCCGGCGCGGGTCCGCACGAGAAGGGTTCCACCGGCCGGGCGGCACGCCGGTGGTGGTCGTCCCGGCGCCTGCCGGTGGCGTTCGCCGCCGGGGCCGCGACCCTGGTCTGCGGGGCGGTGACCGTCGACCTGGTGCGGGTGCACCTGCTGAACCGTACGGCCGCCCGGTGGCGCAGCGGCACGGTGGACTGGCTCTCCACGCACGGGGCGGGTGACCTGCCCGTCGTCCTGGGCGGTGCCGGGATCGCCCTGGCCGGCCTGGTGCTGATCGTCCTGGCGGTCACTCCCGGGAAGCGCCATCTGCTGTCCGTCGTTCCGCCGGCGGAACGGCCCGCCTTCGCCCTCGACCGCTCGGCGGTCGCCGCGCTGGTCCAGGAGGCGGTGGGGGACGTCCCCGGCATCGGCCGGGTGAAGGTGCGGGCCGGGCGGCGTCGCGTGCTGGTCGGGGCGCGGCTCTCGTTCGGTGACCGCAAGGCCGCGCGCAGCGCGGTACAGGCGGCGGCCGCCGGCGTCGTCGAGGCGTGTGCGCTGCGCCGCGATCCGCGTGTGCGCGTCAGGCTCCGGCCGGACGCGACCTGGCGGCAGCCACCGCCCCCGGACGCCGTCGCACCGCCGCAGGACGACGCCGTCACGCCGCGGCAGGACACGGCGGCGTCCGCTCCGGCCCCGACGCAGGGAGGCACCTGATGGGATCCTCACGACAGGTCTCCAACCGCATCACCCTCGGCGTCCTCGGTCTGCTGCTCCTGTCGGGCGGCGCCCTGCTCGGGGCGACGCAGTCCTCCGTCGCGGACCGGCTGCCCGCCGGCTGGCTCGGCGCGCTGCCGGGGACCGTCCTGGTGGACCACGACCGGCTCTCGGACCTGCGCGGGTCCTCCTGGTGGACCCCCACGGTCATCGCCGCCGGCGTGGTGCTGACCCTGGTGTGCGCACGGTGGTGCGTCAGCCGGTGCGGTCGTGGCGTGCGGTGGCACCGGGTCCGGCTGCCCCTGCCCGGCGGGTTCCTGCACCTGCGGGCGCTGGGTGACGCGCTGACCCGCCGGACCGGCTCGCTGGAGGGGGTGGAACGGTGCCGGGTCCGCATCAGGGCGAAGGGCGACCGTCTGCACGTCCGCACCCATGTGTGGATCCACCCGGACACCTCTCCCGCCGCCGTCCTGCCCGCGCTGTCCGCGGTGCTGGACGAGGCCAGGGGGTCCCTGCTCCCCCACGTCGTGACCGGCGGGACGCGCATCAGCACCACCCACCGCAGGTCCGCGCGCATCCACTGACGGGATCCCGCGGCGTCACGCCGGGGCTCAGGCCCGTGAACCGGGCCTGAGCCCCGGCCCCGCTCGGACGGTCCTGGTCCCGACGCCCCGCGGGACGACGAGCCGCGGCTCCGCCCCGGTCGTGCCTCACGGCCGGGCCGGAGCCGCTCCCTCACGGGACGCGGCACTCTCCACGGACGGTGCCACCCCGGTCGGCGGCCGGAACGGGGGCAGGACGGGTCCCGTCGGGCGCCGACCGGCCCAAGCCGCACCGCTTCCGCTCTGCGAGCCTGTTGCGTGAGGACGGCAGAGAGGGAGCGGACCATGAAAGCGATGGTTTTCCACGGCACGGAGCAGAAGTCCTGGCAGGAGGTCCCCGACCCCGGGGTTCAGGACGCGGCCGACGCGGTGATCCGCGTGGAGGCCGTCACCATCTGCGGCACGGACCTGCACATCCTCAACGGGGACGTGCCGGAGGTCGAGCCCGGAACCGTCCTCGGGCACGAGGCGGTGGGCGAAGTCGTCGAGACGGGCAGCGAGGTGCGCGGTGTACGGCCGGGCGACCGGGTGCTGGTCTCCTGCATCACCGCGTGCGGGCGCTGCCGTTTCTGCCGGGAGAACCGGTTCGGGCAGTGCCTCGGGGGCGGCGGCTGGATCCTGGGGCACCTGATCGACGGCACCCAGGCCGAGTACGTACGGGTGCCCTTCGCCGACCTGTCCCTCCACCCGCTGCCCGGCTCGGTGCGCAGCGAGGACGCGGTCCTGCTGGCGGACATCTTCCCCACCGCCTACGAGGTGGGTGTGCTGAGCGGCCGGGTGCGGCCCGGGGACACCGTCGTCGTGGTGGGCGCGGGGCCGATCGGTCTCGCCACGGTCGCCACGGCGCGCCTCTTCACCCCGGGAAGGATCATCGTGACGGACCTCGTGCCGTCACGGCTGGACGCGGCGCGCGCCGTCGGGGCGGATGTCACCGTCCGTGCCGACGAGGCGCCGGAGCAGCTCGTCAAGGACCTCACCGGTGGTCTCGGAGCGGACGTCGTGGTGGAGGCCGTCGGGGTCCCGCAGTCCTTCGAGGCCTGCACCCGGATGGTCCGGCCCGGCGGGCACGTCGCCAATGTGGGGGTCCACGGCAAGCCCGCGGATCTGCATCTGGAGACGCTGTGGTCACGGGACGTGACCATCACCACCGGTCTGGTCGACACGTACTCCACTCCGGTGCTCCTGGGCATGATGGCGGCCGAACGGCTGCCCGCGGCCTCCGAGCTGGTCACACACCGGTTCGCCCCGTCGCAGATGGAGGAGGCGTACGACGTCTTCTCGCGCGCCGCCGACACGGGCGCGCTGAAGGTGGTGCTGGGGCCTCCCACCCACGACGAGGTCGCGCCGGCCGGATAGGCCGTTGCGGGCGCGGCTCGCCGGTGGACCGGCCGGGGAACGGTGCGCGGGCTTGTCCCCGGGTGCGGTGCCCCGGTTCCCGGCCGGGCACGCCGCGCCGCTGTCCCGCGGTGCCCGGCCGGTGCGGTCCGTTCAGCTGTCCTTCTGCTGCTGGTCGTGCGCCTTGGTGGCGATGACGGCGGCCTGGACGCGCCGCTCGACGCCCAGCTTGGAGAGCAGGCGGGAGATGTGGTTCTTGACCGTCTTCTCCGAGAGGTAGAGCCGCTTGCTGATCTGCCGGTTGGTGAGCCCCTCGCCGATCAGTTCCAGGACCGCCTTCTCCCGGTCGGACAGCGCGGAGAGGCGCTCGTCGCCCTCGGTGTGCGGCGGCTCGGGGACCCGGAGCGACCGCATGAGCCGGGTGGTGGTGGCCGGGTCCAGCATCGACTGCCCGGTCGCCACGGTCCTGACCGCCGCGACCAGGTCCGTTCCCTTGACCTCCTTGAGCACGTAGCCCGCGGCCCCGGCCATGATGGAGTCGAGCAGCGCGTCCTCGTCGTCGAACGACGTCAGCATCAGACAGGCGAGGCCCGGGAGCCGGGAGCGCAGCTCCCGGCAGACGGTGATCCCGTTCCCGTCCGGCAGCCGGACGTCGAGCACCGCCACGTCCGGGCGCAGCGCCGGGACGCGGGCGACCGCCTGATCGGCGGTGGCGGCCTCGCCCACCACCTCCAGGTCCTGCTCTGCGTCCAGCAGGTCGCGCAGGCCGTACCGCACGACCTCGTGGTCGTCCAGAACGAACACCCGGACGGGTCGCTCGCCGACTGCGGCGGCAGGCGCATCGGTCATCTTCGTCCCCTGGATTCGGTGGCGCGGACGCGTCGCCCTGCCTCGCGCGGCGCGTTCCCGCCCAGTATCACCCTGGAGCGGGCGCCGGGCTCGGAGAGCCGCCCCCGCCCCTCCTGATCGGCGGCGTGACGGCACCCGGCCATCGGCATGCGGCACACCCGCGCGCGTCCTACCGTGAGGGGTGTGCGGTCGCCGTCCCCCTGTGGGAGGAAGTCGTGAGCGAAGGCCGGTCCGCGGTCGATCCAGCGATGCACGAGCTGCTGGACCAGGTGAAGGCCCGTATCGACGACACCGATGTCTCCCGGAAGCGGGTGCACGCGCTCCTGGAGGCGGTGTTGTCCGTCGGGCGTGAGCTGGAACTGCCGCAGGTGCTGCGCCGTATCGTCGAGGCGGCCCTCTTCCTGGGGGACGCCGAGTACGGGGCCCTCGAGGTCACCGGCGAGGACCGGATGCTGTCGGAGTTCATCCCGGTGGGTTCGGACGACGAGACGTGGGCTGCCATAGGAGCACCGCCGAGCGGGCACGGCCTGCTGGGCGAGCTCGTCCGCCGTCCCGAGCCGGTGCGGCTGAGCGACCTGTCCGCGCACCGCGCGGCTCGCGGCTTCCCGCCGCACCACCCGCCCGTGCATTCCTTCCTCGGGGTCCCGATCCGGGTCCGGGGCACGGTATTCGGCAATCTGTATCTGACCGGGAAGCGCGGCACCGCTGATTTCGACGCGGAAGACGTAGCGGTCCTCATGACCCTGGCCGTCGCCGCGGGCGTGGCGATCGAGCACTCCCGCCTCTTCGAACAGTCCTGTCTGCGGGAGCGCTGGCTCGCCTCCGCCTCGGAGGTCACGAACACCCTGCTGTCCGGCCGCCCCCGCGCCGAGGTGATGAACCTGATCCTCGAACACGCGCACCACAACGTGGCGGCTGATCTCGGGCTGATCGCCTTGCCGGTGCAGGGGGCCGACAGGCTGCGCATCGCGTTGACAGCCGGTCAGGGTTCCGACCGGCACCACGGCGAGTTCGTGCCGCTGCACGAGGGCTACCTGGGACGCGCGTTCACGGACGCGGCGACGTCGGTCTCGCCGGACGTCGCGCACGATCCCCGCAGCGCGGCGGACACGGCGCGGTGGGCCGGACTCGGGCCGGCGATGGCCATCCCCCTCGGTTCGGGCAGCACGGATCCGCGGGGCGTCCTGCTGCTCGCCCGTGACAAGGGCGCCGACGCCTTCTCCGCGGACAGCCGCGCCTCCCTGGAAGCGTTCGTCCGACAGGCGTCGCTGGCCATGGAGCTGGCGGAACGCCGTAAGGACGCGGTCCAGCTCGCTCTGCTGGAGGACCGGGACCGCATCGCCCGGGACCTCCACGACCTGGCGATACAGCGGTTGTTCGCCACCGGTATGACGCTCCAGGGGACACTGCACTTCGTGACCCATCCGCAGGCGGAGCAGCGTCTGCGGGGGGCGGTGGACGACCTCGACACGACCATCAAGATCATCCGGTCGACCATCTTCGGTCTCCGCTCTCCGGACGCCGGCAACCTCCTGCGGCACGGGCTCCGGAGCAGGGTCGCCCAGGCGGTGGAGGCGGCCACCGGCCCCCTGGGCTTCGCCCCGGCGCTGCGGATGGAGGGGCTCGTGGAGAGCCGTGTCCCGGTGGCGCTGGCGGATCACGTGGTCGCGGTGCTCGTGGAGGCGCTCAGCAATGCCGCACGGTACGCACGGGCCACCTCGGTCGACGTGCATCTGACCGTCACCGCCGATCTGACGACGCTCACGGTCACGGACGACGGCGTCGGCATACCCGCGGACGCCGCGTTCAGCGGGATCAGGAACATGCGTGACCGGGCCGGGATGGCCGGGGGCGAGCTGCGGATCGGCACGCCCCCGGGCGGTGGGACGCGGCTGACCTGGACGGCCCCGTCTGCCGACAACACCTGAGGCCGCACGGCCGCGGGGTCGTTCGCCGGGTGCGGTGCGGGGTCCGTCGGGCGTGCGCGCGGAGTGCCGCGTACCGGTCGTACCGGACCGGACGCCGCACGACCGGTCCTCCCCTGGGCCGCCCGGACCTGCGAGGGACCCGCTCGGCCCTGGGGCGGGACGCCTGCCCGGTGCGACCGTGGCGGTACGTCAACGGCAGGGGGGAAAGGGTGTGTGAGGACGATGCGGTCTCCTGTGGTTGCCGGCGTGGACGGAAGCGAGTCCAGCATCCGCGCCGTGGACTGGGCGGCGGGTGAGGCGCTGCTGCACCGGGCGCCCCTGCGCCTCGTGTACGCCTCCCTGTGGCAGCGGTACGAGGGCGCCGCCCTCGCGACCCGTCTGTCACGTCCCGACGGCCGGGTGATGGCGGAGAACATCGTCGGCTCGACGGCGGAGCGGATCCGTCGTGAGGCGCCCGACCTGCGGGTCACGACGGCCGTACCGCGGGAGGACGCGGCCGACGCCCTCCTGAGGGAGGGGCAGGACGCCCTCGCACTGGTCGTCGGGTGCCGGGGACGGGGCGAGATCGCGGGTCTGCTGCTCGGGTCGGTGAGCCTCGCCGTCGCCTCGCGGTCCCGCTGCCCCGCCTTCGTGGTGCGGGGCGACCGAGCAGGTCTGGACAGCCTGCACGGACGCATCGCCGTGGGTGTCGGTGACGCCGACGCGCCCGACCGGACGGCGGTACGGTTCGCCCTCGCCGAGGCGGAGCTGCGCGGGTGCGGTCTCGACGTCGTACGCGCCTGGCGCTGCCCCTCGCACGAGACGTCCGACCATCCGCTCATGGCCGGAGACCCCGCCCGCTACCACGAGGACCGGGCGTCCGCGCTGCTCGACGAGGCGCTGGCCGAGGCGGAGCACGAGCATCCGGACGTACCGGTGCGGCGGGTCACGACGGAGGGCCCCGCGCACAAGGTGCTCCTGGAACGGGCCGCGGTCGCGGACCTGTTGGTGGTGGGCGCGCAACGCCGCGAGAGTCGTACGGGTGTGCAGCTGGGCCGTGTCGCGCACACCGCGCTGCACCACGCGGCCTGTCCCGTGGCCGTGGTCCCCCGCGGTGCCGGCGCCCGCCCGGAGACCCCGGAAGGGGCGACGCCATGACAGCCAGGACGCCGCACCGCGTGAAGGACGTCATGACGCAGACCGTCGTCGCGGTCGGGCTCGGCGCGAGCTTCAAGGAGATCGTGGCGGCCATGAACCAGTGGCAGGTCACGGCCGTCCCGGTGCTGGAGGGAGAGGGACGGGTCGTGGGGGTGGTCTCCGAGGCGGACCTGATGGTCAAGGAGGAGCTGCGGGACGAGGACGCGACCCTGACCGGTCAGGCCGCGCGCCTGGCGGACCACGCCAAGGCGGGGGCCGTGACGGCCCGGGACCTGATGTCCTCCCCGGCGGTGACGGTGCTGGCCGACGCGCTGCTCCCCGAAGCGGCCCGCCTCATGGCCCACAACCGGGTCAAGCGCCTCCCGGTCGTGGACGAGCGGGGCGTCCTCAAGGGGATCGTGAGCAGGATCGACGTGCTGAAGGTCTTCCTCCGCACGGACGACGACCTGGCCGACGAGGTGCGGCAGGAGGTGATCGTCCCTCTCTTCCCCGTCTCCCACCGGCACATCGGGGTCGAAGTGGCCGGAGGGCGGGTGACGCTGGACGGGGAGGTGCGCGACACGGCTCTCGTCCCGGTCGCCGAACGGCTGGCCAGGGCGGTCGAGGGGGTGGTGGACGTGCACTGCGCGCTCCACGGCCCGACCGCCGCGGACCCGGAATCGGGGCCGGAGTCAGGGTCCGGGCCGGGGGCGCTGGCGTGATCCGGGCGGGGAGTCGGCTCGTCTCCCCCGGGTCCTGGGCGGCGCTCCACGGATGTCCTGACGCTCCCGTGCCGAGACGCACGGGTGGCGGGACGGCGTCCGCACCGAGGCGGGCGTCCCGTCCGGAGCCTCACGTACGGCCGTCGTCCGCCTTCGGCCCGACGACCACGACCGGGCACGCTGCGTGCTGGGCGCACCGCTGACTGACGGAGCCCAGCATGGCCCGCGCGAAGCCGCCGCGCCCCCGGTTGCCGACCACCAGCAGCTCGGCGCCCCGCGACGCGTTCACCAGGACCTCGGACGGGTCGCCCCGCACCAGGATCTCGTGGACGACGGCGGGCCTGACGTCCCCGAACACCGCCCTGACGCCGGCGGAGAAGCGCCGGCGGGCCTCCTCCATGTCGAAGCCGGCCTCGGTGGCGGGGCCGGCCCAGCCGACCTCCGACGGTGTCTCCCAGGCGCACACGGCCTCGACCACGGCGCCGGTGAGCTGGGCATGCTGGGCCGCCCAGCGCAGGGCCTCCCGGGACGGGCCGGAACCGTCGACCCCGACGACGACGCGTGGCTTCTCCGAATCGCTGCCCATGACCGCCTCACCACTCGTACGGATCCCCGCACGACCACCCTGCCCGCGCACCGGTGGACGCGCCACACGGGGACGACCGGTCCGCGGCCGGCCGGCCGCGGGGCCGACCGGCCCGCTCGGGTGCCCGTCCGGCCCTCCTGCCGCGCGGTCGGGGTGGGCGAGGCTGGAGGCAAGGCATCGTCCTCAGGAGGAGCGAACCATGTCCCGCATCGTCACTGCCGGAATCGATGGCTCACAGGAGAGTCTGGCCGCCGCGGACTGGGCGGCGGGAGAAGCGGCGCTCCGCTCGTGCCTCCTGCGTCTGGTGCACGTGTGGAAGAACGTCGCCGCCACCGGGGTCTACGCCCCCGACCCCGACCATGAGCGGCGCGCGGCGGAGGCCGTGCTGCACGAGGCCGCGGAACACGTGCGGGTGGGGCATCCGGACCTGCAGATCGAGACGCAGGAGAAGCCGGGGGCGCCGGTGGAGCTGCTCGGCGAGGAGAGCGAACGCTCGGAGCTCCTGGTCCTCGGGTCGCGCGGACTCGGCGGTGTGGCGGGATTCGTCGCGGGCTCCGTCTCGCTCGCGGTCCTGGCACGGGTGCGGTGCCCCCTGGTCCTGGTCCGCAGCCGGAACGCCGAGCGCACGGCCGGCCCGCCGGCCTCCGGAGGCGACGTGGTGCTCGGACTGGACCTCCCGGCTGCGAGCACGGAGGCGCTCGCCTTCGCCTTCGCCGCGGCCGACCGGTACCGCTGCGGTGTGCAGGTCGTCCACAGCTGGTCCCTGCCACCGGTGTACGGGATGGGGGCGACGGACGTCGTGCCCACGCTCATGCGGGAGACGTCCGCCGAGCGCCGCAAGGAGATGGCGGCGGCGCTGGCGCCGTGGACCGAGACCTATCCGCACGTCCCGGTGACGCGTGACTGCCGTCAGGGACACGCGGCCCAGGACCTGGTCGAGGCCTCGTCCGGGGCCGCGTGTGTCGTGGTGGGACTGCGGCACCGCGACACCCGGCTGGGAAGTCACGTCGGACCGGTCGTCCACTCGGTCCTGCACCACACGGCAGCACCGGTGGCCGTCGTTCCGCACGCCTGAGGGCGCTCCGCCCCGGCCGGGGAGCCCGGCCGGGGCGGAGCCGTGACGCGCGCCCGGCACGAAACGCAGACGAGGGTGACGAGGGTGAGGAATCATGGCCGAACGATCAGGCACGGGCACGGGCACCGGGGGAAGCGGGGCGACCGCCGCGGGCGACTTCGGCAGGCGGGTGGCCGCACGCCGTGCCTACCTCGGGCTGTCCCGGGAGGACGTCGCCCTGCGCACCGCTTCGGCTCCGGGATACATCGAGTACGTCGAGACGCAGCCGGGCAGCCACGGTATGGGATTCGTGGTGCGCCTGGCGCACGCCCTGGAGACGACCGTCGACGAACTCACCGGCGGCACCGTCGACCTCCCCCCGGGAACCGGCCGCGCAGCCGGCCGCCCCCGGCTGCTGGAGATCGAGCAGGAGGAGTGCTGGACGCTGGTCGGCCGTCACGGGGTCGGACGGGTCGTGGTGAGCGACGCGCACGGTCCGGCCGTCTATCCGGTCAACTACGTGGCCGACCGTCACACGATCACCTACCGGACCTCCCCCGGCTCGGGTCCCGCCGGCGCGGCCGGGAAGGAGACGGCGTTCGAGGTGGACCACATCGACGACGCCTTCAGCCGGGGATGGAGCGTCCTCGTGGTCGGTGAGGCCCGCGCCGTCACGGACCCCGAGGCGATCGAGCGCCTGAGGGAGAGCGCGGGATCCCCGACCCCCTGGGCCGGTGGGGAGAGGGACCTGTGGATCGTGGTGACGGCGGGCAGAGTGACGGGCCGGCGGATCGTCACCGCCGGCAGCCCGTAGCGCCACCCGCGGCGTGCGGCCGTGCACCGGTGGCTCCGGTGCACGGCCGCACGCCGGTCCCCGGGGCGGAGCCGTACCTGTCGGACGACCCGGGCCCGGTCCGCCCGGCTGACCGCATCCGGGGTGGAGCCGCGCGTTCCCCGTCCCTGGTCCGGTCCGTCCGGGTCCATCCGGTGCGAAGCCACGCGTTCCCCGCCCCGGGCCCGGTCCGCCCGGCTGTGTCCGGCTCAGGTCGCCCGGCTGGGGCGGCCCGGGGCGGCCCGCTCGTCCACCCCCGCGTCAGCCGTCCGAACGCTCCTCATCCGCGTCAGCCGTCCGAGCGGCGCTTCCCCGCGTCCTCTCCGCCGGCCGGTCGTCGATGTCCAGTACGTCGCCCACGGCTCGGCGCGGGGTGGGCGCGACCACAGGGCCGTATCCCAGGCGGAGCAGCATCTGGGGGAACGAGGCGGTCGCGCCGGAGTGCGGGTCCCGCAGCAGCCAGCGCAGTTCCTCACGTTCGAGCGCCTGCGAGTTGAGCGAGGTCGAGAGGCCGTCCGCCGTCGCCCGCAGGAGCACCCGCTCCAGGGCCTGACCGGCCAGCAGCCAGTCCTGCGGGCGGTCCTGGGACGTCCCCAGCACCGCGAGGCACGGCGCGGTCTCGAAGACCGCGGACCGCCGTTCCGCTTCGGGTCGCCCGACGGCGAAGTCCCGTACCGGTGCGTGCCCTCCATGCCGGCGCGGCCCGAAGGCATAGCTCGGGATCCCTTCCGCCCGGCCCGCCCCGGTCCCCGTCCAGCGTGCGATCTCCGCGCGGTCCTCCGGGGACAGCCGCTCGTCCTCGTCGGCCTCCTCGACCACGTCCAGTACCGCTTCCGCCTGCCAGGCGCCGAGGACCGACAGACTCGTCCCCTCCGACCTGGCCGCGCCGCGGAGCGCGTCGAGCAGGGCGGCGGGGACCGGTTCCTCCGCGAACGGTTCGCGGCTGCTGCGGCGCCTGCTGATCGCCGGATACAGGTCGGCGGTGTCGTCGGCGTCCGCCGCCTCGGCGAACTCGACGTGGGCGAGCAGTGTGGGATCGGCCGGGTCGGGCAGCGGGCGGACCTGTGCGGACCAGCCGGCGCGAGCGGCGGCCACACGGAGGTTGAAGAGCGCGGCACCGCAGCTGACGTGCATGCCGCGGTGGTCGGCGTCGGCGCGCGGCATGGCGCGGGTGAGGTCCGTGCGCAGGTGCAGGAGACCGGTCGCCGGCACGTACCGGAACCGCCAGGGCTGCGCGTTGTGCATCGAAGGGGCCATGATCGCGTCGCCGACCCATGAGGTCACGGCCGCGACATCGGCCTGTCGAGTCGGCATCGGAGTTCCTTCCCAGCCGGTCCGGTGGATCCTCGGATCCACGGGTTCACGCATTCATGGGTTCAGGCTCATGCGTGGGGGACGATCGCGACCGGTGCGGCGGCGTGGTGGATGACCGCGTGCGCCACGTGCCCGAGCCGGGGCCCGACGGGCAGCGGCCGGTCGCGCCGGCCGACGATGATCAGGTCGGCCTCGGGTGCGGCGTACACCAGCTCCGCTCCCGGCGCTCCCATCACCGTGCCGGTCTGCACGGCGACGTCGGGGAAGCGCTGCTTCCAGGGTTCGACGACACGTTCCAGGGTCTGCGCGACCTTCCCCGCGAGTTCGTTGCCGAGTCCGGGGTCGGCCATCTGGGCGGGGGCGTAGGTGGGCGGCAGTCCCCAGGCGTGCAGGATGCGGAGCCGGCTGTTGCGCCGGGCCGCCTCGGTGAAGGCGAAGTCCAGGAGGGTCTCGTCGGCTTCCGTCCCTCTGATGTCGAGGCCGAGCAGCAGGTGCCCCGGCCGCTGCGCGGCCGGGGTCCCGCGTTCCTCGTGGCCGGTCCTCCGGCTGCGGACGAGCACCACCGGACAGGGCGACGCCGCCGCCACGGGGAGCGAGGTGGTGCCGATGACGAAGCCCGTGAGGCGGTCCAGTCCCTGCGACCCCAGGACCAGCAGGTCCATGCCTCCCGGTGTGTCGGCCTCGGCCAGGAGTGCTCGGGAGGCGAGGCCGACGCCGGTCACGTTCTCCGCGCCGACGGTCAGACCGGGGTGTGCGTGTCCGGCTTCGGCGGCCGCCCTCTCCAGCAGGTCCTCGTACTTGGGCGAGGGCCGGGGTTCCTCGTCCCGGGGCTCATCGGACGTCCTGTGCGCGGACGGCCACGGCGCCACGTGGGCGATGTATTCGGGCGGTACCGGCCAGTCCTGGATGTGGATGATGCGGAGCGGAAGCTCCCGCAGGACGGCCTCCTCGGCGGCCCATCGGACGGCGGCGAAGCTCTCGGGCGAGCCGTTCAGACCTACGGTCACATTGCCTGGCATGTCGGCCTCCTCGTGGCGAAGACGGTCCCGGCCCGTTCGGAGCGGCAGACCGGAAGCGTTCTTCCGGTCCGCCTCCCGGCGCGTCACCGCCGTCTCCGCGACCGTGTGTGAGCGGAGCCGCCCGGCGGCGCGGCGGCCTGTCGGCCGGCCCACTCCGCCCGGCGCCGGTCGGCGTCCCGCTCCAGCCGGCCGCGGAGGTCGGAGGTGAGTGCGGCGAGGGGGGCCGAGACGGCGGGGACGGGCGGCCGCGGATCGTGGATCCGCCGGGCGCTGCCGGGCAGGGCGTCCAGGTCGGCGCGGAACCGCCGGTGCGCCGCGGCCAGGGTGTCGGGCTCCGTCGTACGGCGCCCCGCGGACATGACGGTCCGCAGCACGGGCTCCCGGCCCTCGCGCACCTCCTCGTCGGCCAGGGCCATCACGTCGTCGACGCCGTCCGCGCGCAGGATCTGCTTGCGTCCCGGCGCGGTCACCTTGGCGGCCGACAGCTTCATGACCGGCGCGCCGTCGTACTCCACGAGCTTGTAGGCCGAGTCCAGATAGGGGGCGTCGGACGAGGTCCCCACCTTGGTGCCGACGGCGTACACGTCGATGGGGGCGCCGGACCGTACGAGGTGGTCGATGCGGTACTCGTCGAGGCCGCCGCTCGCGATGACGGTGACGCCCCCGAGCCCCGTTCGGTCCAGGATCTCGCGTGACCGGCGGGCGAGTCCGTCCAGGTCCCCGCTGTCGAGGCGCACCGCGGAACCGGCGCCCCGCCGCAGGGTGTTCAGGACCTGGGCGGCGGTCATGACCCCGTTGGGCGTGTCGTAGGTGTCGACCAGGAGGGTGACCGGGCCCGGGGTGCCGCGCGCGAAGGCCAGGAAGGCCGTCTCCTCGTCACCGAAGGCCTCGATGTAGGAGTGGGCCATGGTGCCGGAGGCCCGGGTCCCCCACCGGAGTGCGGCGGCGACGTTGCTGGTGCCCGCGAATCCGACCATCGCACCGACCCGGGCGGCCTGCATGCCCGCCTCCGGACCGTGGCTCCGGCGCAGCGAGAAGTCGACGACGGGGTGGTCCCCCGCGGCCAGGACGCACCGGGCCGCCTTCGACGCGACGGCCGTCTGGTGACTGATCTGGCTCAGCAGCCAGGTCTCCACGATCTGTGCCTGCGGCAGGGGGGCGGTGACCTCGATCAGCGGCTCGCCGGCGAGGACGACCCGCCCCTCCGGCACGGCCCGCACCTCGCCCTCGAAGCGCAGGCCGACGAGCGGCCGTACGTCCCCCGGGCCGCGCCCGAGGGCCGTGGCGAAGTCCCTGGCGTCGTCCTCGGTGACCTCGAAGCCGGCGAGGAAGTCCAGAACGGGCTCCAGCCCCGCGCTGACCAGGAAACCGCGGCCGCGGGGGAGGTCGCGTACGAAGAGGCTGAACGTCGCCTCCGCGGTCATGTCCTCACGCAGGTAGGAGAGCGCCATGGTCGCTTCGTACAGGTCCGTGGTGGTGGCGTGCGACATGACCTCACCGTCTCGGTCAGCAGGCGTACGGGCCCCCGCACCGACCCGGAGGCACTTCCTCCACCTCAAGGTTTCCGCGCGGTCCCGGCGGGTGTACAGGGCCGAGTGGGCACCTGGGGAACGGCGGGGCGACCGGGGCGCCAGGGACCTTCGGTCCCCCTGACCGGGCCGTCGTGGCCCCGGCCGCGGGGCGCACCGCCGGGGAGAGTGGGGAGGACGGGTACCGGCTGTCCGAGGAGGAGACATGACGCGCTCCGGCACCGGCCGGGAGATGGTGGTCGGGATCGATCCGCTGGACCCTTCGGTGCCGACGCTGGCCTGGGCCGCGGACGAGGCGGAGCGCAGGGAGCTCTCGCTCCGGCTCGTGCTCGCCGTCCCCCCGCCGCACGACGTCCGGCACGACCCCCGGCAGGCGGATCCCGCGCCGCGGCGGGCGACACGGATCAGGGGCCGGGACGCCCTGGATTCCGCCCGCGAGACGGTCCTCCGTCTGGCTCCGGCGGCGCAGGTGGTCGCCGAGCTCGTCGAAGGGCGGCCGGCGGAGGTGCTCCGCCGCCGTTCCGCGGACCCGTCCGCCCTGGTCGTGGTCGGCTCGCGACGGCTCAGCACCCCTGCGGAGTTCCTCGGTACGCGCTCGGTGGCCGCACCACTCAGCGCGCGGGCGCACTGCCCCGTCGTGGTGGTGCGGGCGCCGGAGAGCACGGCGGATCTCGCCGCGCGCGTCGTCGTGGGGGTCGACGGCAGCGAGCCCTCCCGGGCGGCCCTGGGGTTCGCGTGCGAGGAGGCCGCTCTGCGCGGGGCGCCGGTGCACGCCGTGGGGGTGGAGCAGGGACCCGCGTCGGTGGTGCCCGGGAGCGGGCCGGGCGGCGAGGAACGGGCCCAGTCCCTCGCCGCGGCCCTCACGGCGTGGACCTCGGAGCACCCTGAGGTGCACTGCACCTGGGAGGTGCGTCGGGGGCACCCGGTGGAGGAGCTCGCCCGTGCTTCCGCCGGGGCTCTGGGCGTCGTCGTCGGGCGGCGCGGGCACGGCGGGTACACGGGGATGCGGCTCGGTTCGGTGACGCACGGGCTCCTGCACCGGGCCGAGTGCCCGGTCATCACCGTTCCCGGCGGTGGCTGAGGGGTCGCCCCGGACGGCCCGCCCCGGAGGAGGCGGGTCGCTGCCGTCCCACGGGCCTCGCGGTCCTGAGGCCGGCGGCCGGTGGCGAGCGCCGGCCGACCGACCGGAGGGGAGCTCCACGCCCGGCGGTCCCGGCGGAAGCGCGACGACCGACGGCCGGGGTCGCAGCATCGGGGTCCCTGGCTTCCCGGCCCCCGGGTTGCGCCCCGCCGTCGGGCCGAGGCCTCACGGCCGCCGCAGGTCCAGGCGGATGTCGACGACGCCCTCGATCGCGCGTACGGCGCGCGCGACGAGCGGCACCATGGCCCGGTCGGGCAGCGCTCCGCCCAGCGTGACGACCGCGTCGTGCACGCGTGCCTCGATGCCGGTGGTGCCGGGGAGCTGGGAGAGGACGTCGGTGGCTTCGGCCGCGATGTCCTCGTCGGAGCGCAGGAAGACCTTCAGGAGATCGCCCCTGCTGATGATCCCCTCCAGCAGGCCGCCTCCGTCCACCACGGGCAGGCGCTTCACCCGCCGTCGCGCCATGATCCGGGCCGCCTCCCCCAGAGGGGCGTCGGCGTGCACCGTGATCGCGGGAGTGGACATGAGGTGCTCCGCGTCCACGGCGTCCGCCTTGGCGGCGTCCGCGGGCGGGCTTCCGGGCGCGGGCCCGCCGTCGGGACGGTTCTCCTCCTTGGGCAGCAGGTCGGCCTCCGAGACGACCCCGATGACCCGGCCCTCTCCGGCCAGCACGGGCAGGGCGCTGACCTTCCACCGGTCCATGAGCCGCACGATCTCCTTGTACGGAGCATGGCTGCCCACCGCGACGGCGGTGTGCGTCATGAGGTCGCTCACCGCGCGGGGCGAGTGCGTCACCATGGTCTCCTCCTCTCCGGCCCGCGGGCCACGGGGCGCCTGTGCGGCCTCCCCGCGGGACACCGCCCGGCCTCCTGCCGCCGGTCACGTCCGACGGATCCGTTCACCCCCGGCCGCGCACGACGGTCACCACCGGCCGTGCGCCGCGACTTCACCGGCCGTGCGCCACGGTCTCCGCGACCGTGCACCGGGGTCACCCCCGGCCGTGCACCACGGCGACCGCGCCCGTGCACGTCCGACCCCGCCGGCCGCGCAGGACGTTCACCGTCCTCCTGCACGATGGGTCCACTCGGGTTCCACGCGGCTCCACTCCGCCTCCCAGCCCGCCGCACGCCGCCGGTTGCAGACGATCCGGACGCTGATCCCGGCCAGGGCGCCCGCGCCGAGTGCGGCGGTGGCGGTGCCCACCCCTCCCACCATTCCCGCGGCCCAGACGTCGTTGGCGTCCGAGGGCGCCGTGGTGATCCGGCCCTGCCGGTCCAGCCAGATGTCCACCCGCTCGCCGCGCTTCGCACCCGTGGCCACCTGGGCGTCGGCCGTGACGTCGCCACCGCCGGTGCCGGTCCAGCGCACCGGCACCGGCACCAGTCCCGAACGCCCCGACTGGTCCGTCCACGGCGAGGACCGCGCGGCGTCCCGCAGGATCTCGGCCTTCACGACGTGCCGCGTGGCACGCTGCTGCTCGACCACGGACTGTTCGTGGCGGAGCGCCGCCGTGCCGTTCACCACCCCGAGGACCGAGGCGCACGCGCAGACGAGGACGCAGAGCAGCAGGAGCAGCCGTGTCTCCACGAGGTCGACGCGGCGCTTGAGGGGATGGTGGCGTCCGACGCGGCTCCGGTTCCCTGGGTACATGGGATCACGCGCTTTCCGGTGCTTCGGCCTCGGCGGCGATGTCCCGGGCCCAGGAGGCGACGGCGTCCCAGTCGCGGAAGTCGCCGCCCCGGCCCTCGTCCAGGATCATCCGTGCGAGGCGTCCGGTGGCCCCGGGCTCCAGCCGGCCGCCGAAGGTCACGTGCCCGCGGGCGTGGACCTTGTCCAGCGCTCTGCGCGCGCTCGGCACGGGGGGAATGTCGCGGTCCGAGGCGGTGGAGTCCAGCGGGCCGCTGCTGAAGGCCCACACGGCTCGTCGGCGCAGCGCCTCCCGGTGCCGCCGGACCAGGCGCCGGGCGTCCCGGTGCCAACGGCCCAGGGAGAGGGCGCTGCCGATCACCACCACGTCGTACGCGTCCACGTCGGTCACCTGCGCGGCGGGGAGTGCTTCGGCCTCCAGCCCCTGGTCCCGCAGGGTCCGGGCGACGCACCGGGCGAGCTCGGCGGTCGAGCCGTGCGTCGTCGCGTAGGCGACCAGGGCGTGGAGGGTCACCGCACGTCATCACCTTTCCTGGAACACGGGGGCGGGGTGGGGAGCCGCCGGACGACCGATGGCCGTGCCTCCAGCGTCCGCACCGGCCACCGGCCGGGGAAGGGCCGTCCGAGGCAGGCGGGAGGGCCGGTCGGCCCTCCCGCGCGCCATGCGGGCACGGCGGTCGCGGGGCCGGTCGCGGAGGGGACCGAAGGTCCCGGCTTCTTGCCCCGTCCGTCTCTCGGCCGTGGCCCCGCCGCGGACCGACACTGGCCGGAGGACCCGCGGCAGGGACCGGTGACGGTGCCCCGCGGTCCGTGGACCGAACCGGGAGTCACCGGAGCACCGGGCGGAGGAGCGAGAACAGTGCACGCATTCGTCTATCACGGTCCGGGCCGGGGTTCGTGGGACTCCGTGAGCGACCCGGAGGTCGAGCAGCCGACCGACGCGGTCGTGCGGGTGGACGCGACCACGGTGTGCGTCGGCGACCTGCACACCCTGCGGGGCGAGGTGTCCGACGTGCGGCCGGGGACCGTGCTGGGGCACGAGGCCGTCGGCGAGGTGCTGGAGGTGGGATCCGAGGTGCACAACGTGGTGCCGGGCGACGAGGTGATCGTCTCGTCCATCTCCGCCTGCGGGCGCTGCATGGCGTGCAGGCAGGGCGTGTTCGGCCAGTGCGCCCAGGGAGGGGGCTGGCTGCTGGGGCACGAGGTGAACGGGACCCAGGCCGAGCTGGTCCGCGTACCGTTCGCCGACCACTCGGTGCACAAGCTTCCCTACGCGATGGACAGGGACACGGCCGTGCTGTTCTCCGAGGTCCTGCCGGCCGCCTTCGAGCTCGGCGTGCGCAACGGGAAGGTGCGCCCCGGGGCGGTCGTGGTCGTGGTGGGCGCGGGGCCGGTGGGCCTGTCCGCCTTGATCATCGCGGGGATCTACTCACCCGCCCGTGTGATCTCGGTCGACCTCTCCCCGGAACGGCTGGCCGTCGCGAGCGGCATGGGCGCCGACGACGCCGAGCTCCCCGGCCGTCTGATCGCGGACCTGTCGGAGGGGCCCGGAGCCGATGTCGTGATCGAGGCCGCGGGGAGTGCCGACAGCTTCGTCCTGTGCACCCGGGTCGTCCGCTCCGGAGGACGCATCGCCAACATCGGCATGCACGAGACAGCGGTCAGCCTGCACCTCGAACAGCTGTGCAGGAAGAACATCACCATCAGCACCGGTCAGGTGGACACCTCCTCCATCTCCTGGCTCCTCGACGTGCTGACACCGGAGCACATGGAGTCGTTCGCACGGATCGTCACGCAGCGGAGGGCGGCCGCCGACATGCAGAGCGCCTACGACATCGCGTCCGGTGCGACGTCCACAGGGGCGCTGCGCACGGTCCTGCACCCGGCGCGTCCGTGAGGTCCTCGCGGCGGGCGCCCCCACCGTCGATCGGGTTTCCCATGACCACCTGGAGAGACACGTCCTCCTGGCACGATCTGGTCCTCGCGTTCGAGGACTCACCGCGCAGCGACGCCGCGCTCGCCTTCGCGGCGGGTCTGGCCGAGCAGCTGGGCGCCACCCTGCACGTGGTGCACGTCCTCGATCTGACCGACTACCCGATCGACCCGGACCTGGCCGGGTCGCCGCAGGAGACGGAGCTCGTCGAGCGCGCGGCCGCCCGTGCGCGGCACGAGATCTCCGAGCGCCTGCGGGGGTTCACCTGCTCGTGGACCTACACGGGCGAGACGGGGAATCCGGTGCTGCGGATCAACCGGGCGGCGCACCGGCACGGTGCTGCGGCGATCGTGGTGGGGGCGTCCACCCCGGGTCTGGCCGGCACGCTCCACCGGTCCCTCAAGGGCTCGGTGCTCAGGGAGCTGGTCAGGCACGCGCGGAGGGCCGTGATGATCGTGCCCCCGGAGTCGGAGCCCTGACGTCCGGACGGGTCGCCGGGGCCTTCACCGGAACCTTCTCGGCGGGCCGGAAGTTGTCCGGAGGAAGCGTGTTCTTTCCGCGGACCGAGGGAAGCATGACTCACTCACGTGTCCGGTCATGCAGGCAGGGGTCGAAGGATGGGACATCTCACGGTCGCCGACCTGATGACACCGTCGGTCATCAGCGTCCAGCGCGGCACCACGTTCAAGGAGATCGCACGCCTGCTCAGCGAGTCGGGCGTGACCGCCGTGCCCGTGGTGGACGACGGGGGCCGTCCGATCGGTGTCGTCTCCGAGGCCGATCTGCTGCGCGACCGCGCGGCGGGCGCCGCTCGGAACGCCGCCGCGCTGATGAGCCGCCCCGCCATCACGGCCGGCCCCCGGTGGAACGCGGTGCAGGCCGCCCGGGTGATGGAGGAGAACCGGATCAAGCGGCTGCCCGTGGTCGACGGGGAGGGCCGCCTCGTCGGGGTCCTGAGCCGCAGCGACCTCCTCCAGGTCTATCTGCGCAGGGATCGCGCGATCCAGGAGGAGATCCTCGAAGAGGTGGTGACGCGGACGCTGCGGCTCAGCCCGTCCTCGCTGAGTGTGGAGGTCTCCGAGGGGCTGGTGACCCTGAGCGGCACCGTGCGGAGCCGCTCCACCGTGCCGGTCCTCGTGCGTCTGTGCCAGAGCGTGGACGGCGTGGTGGACGTCGTCGACCGCCTCGCGCACGAGGGCGCCTGACCGTGCCGCGCTCCTGGTCGGGCCGGCCGCACGGTCCGCGGCGGCGGGCCGTGCGGGTCAGCCGTCGCCGGGCGCCCGGCCGATGGCGCCGGGTGTCGGCCCGGTCGCGGGGAGGGCGGCCGGACCAGGGTCGGCACCCGGGCGGCGGGCCGCCTTCGCCTCGCGTCCCGCCTGCTCGGGGTGCCTGCGTCGCCAGTAGGGGTTCTCGTGGGACAGCCGGCTGGAGACCCTGCCGTACATCCCGAAGGTGGCGATGACCAGGCCCATGACGAAGCTGAACACCACGTTGGTCATGCCGAAGTCGAGAATGTTGACCGAGCGGTCCAGCACGAAGATGTGGACGAAGCCGCTCAGCACGAACAGTCCTCCCACCGTCATGTTCAGGGTGGAGGCGAAGTTGCCCCCGATGACGGCCCCTACGAGCAGGGCCAGCCCCACCACCGTGGAGATGACGCTGAGCGTGGTGTTGGTGGTCATGCCCGCGACGGTGTCACCGGACGTGTCGAACGGGGTGAGGGCGTCGGCGAAGCCCAGGGCGGCGAAGGCGAGCAGGATGAGACCGCAGACGGCGGCGCCGTAGCGGTAGACGGTCGCCAGATGATGATCGACGGGAAGTTCGTCTCGGAGCTTCATGACCTGTCTTCTGTCCCGGTTGCATGCATGGATGCCGATATGCCGTCCTGTCACCCGTACGCCCCGTTTCCGGTCGCGGACGGGCGGTGAAGGACGGGGAAGGGTGGCGGGACGGCCGGCCGATGGCGGACCGTTGTGGTGCCCCGTGCATCCATCCGCACGATCAGGCCAGAAGTACCGGTGGGGCGGAGCGCACCGCCCGCCCCACACGGCAGGAGACGACCCGTGCATCACACGGCGGCGGGGACGCCGCCCGTGGTCCCGGTGCGGTCGCGCGGCGGCGCCCCGATCGGGCGCCCCGCGGTTCGGCGCCGGGTCCTGCATGAGGAGGAGCGTTCGTGAACACCGAAGGACAGAAGCCCGCCGAGCGGCTGAACTGCCTGGTCACCGGCGCGTCCGGGTACATCGGCGGACGTCTCGTGCCGGAACTGCTGGAGGCGGGCCACTCCGTCCGGTGCCTGGCCCGCTCGCCCGAGAAGCTCCGCGACCACCCCTGGGCGCGGGATGCGGAGACGGTGCGCGGCGACGTCACCGACGCCGCGTCCGTGGCCGGGGCCATGCGCGGGATCGACGTGGCGTACTACCTGGTGCACGCGCTCGGGACCGGGGCCTCGTTCGAGGACACCGACCGCCGTGCGGCGCGGGTCTTCGCCGAGCAGGCCCACGCCGCGGGAGTCCGGCGCATCGTCTATCTGGGCGGGCTGACGCCGCAGGGGGTACCGGAGCGGGAGCTCTCCCCGCACCTGCGGTCCCGCGCCGAGGTGGGCCGCATCTTCCTGGAGGCGCCCGTTCCGGCCACCGTGCTGCGGGCGGCCGTGGTGGTCGGGTCGGGATCGGCCTCCTTCGAGATGCTGCGCTACCTCACCGAACGGCTTCCGGTGATGGTGACCCCGAGCTGGGTGAGCACCCGCACCCAGCCCATCGGGGTCCGCGACGTACTGCACTACCTGGTCGGCTCGGCCACCATGCCGGCCGACGTGGACCGGGCGTTCGACATCGGCGGGCCGGACGTCCTCACCTACCAGGACATGATGCGCAGGTACGCCGAGGTCGCCGGGCTCCGGCGGCGGCTCATCGTGCCGGTGCCGGTCCTCACCCCGAGGCTGTCCAGTCACTGGGTCGGGATCGTCACACCGGTGCCCGCCTCCATCGCCCGGCCGCTGACCGAGTCGCTGCGTCACGAGGTGGTGTGCCACGAGCACGACATCGCCGAGTACGCCCCGGACCCCCCGGGCCGCCCGCTGCCCTTCGACGAGGCGCTGGACCTCGCCCTGCGCCGGGTGCGTGAGGCCGAGGTGACCACCCGCTGGTCCTCCGCCGCCGTGCCGGGAGCGCCCAGCGACCCGATGCCCACCGACCCGGACTGGGCGGGCGGCAGCCTCTACCAGGACGAGCGGCAGCTCACGGTGGACGCCCCGCGCTCCTCCCTGTGGAAGGTGATCGAGGGGATCGGCGGGGACAACGGCTGGTACTCCTTCCCGCTCGCCTGGGCGGTCCGCGGCTGGCTGGACCGCCTCGTCGGCGGCGTCGGACTGCGCCGCGGACGCCGCGACGCCGAACACCTGCGGGTCGGCGACTCACTCGACTTCTGGCGCGTCGAGGAGATCGAACCGGGCCGGCTCCTCCGGCTCCGCGCCGAGATGCGCCTCCCCGGCCTGGCCTGGCTCGACATGTACGCGGAGACCTCGGAGGAGGGCCGTACACGCTACCGGCAGCGGGCGGTCTTCCATCCGCGCGGCCTGCTGGGCCACGCCTACTGGTGGGTCATCTCCCCGTTCCACGCGGTGATCTTCGGCGGGATGGCCCGCAACATCACCCAGGCCGCCGCCAAGGGCATGAGCGCGCACCCCGGGACGCGCAAGGATCCCGAGGTGTCCGCAGGCCCGGCGTCACCGCCCCGCCCGTGACCGCGTGCACGACGACAGGAGCACGGACCTCCCATGACCCCCGACACCAGGACGCACCCGGCACCCCGCAGGTGGCTCCTGCTGCTGCTCTTCCTCGGGATCTGCTACGCGGTGGCGGCCGTGGGGGCCGTCGCCGCCGTGGACGCGGGCAGCACGTACACGTCGCTGCGGCTCCCCGCCTGGGCACCGCCCGGCTCGCTGTTCGGCCCCGTCTGGACCGTGCTGTACGGGACCGTCGCCGTCGCCGGCTGGCTGGTCGCGAGGGGCCAGGAGCCGGGCCGCAGGAGTGCTCTGCTGTGGTGGTCCGTGCAGCTGGCCTTCAACCTGGCCTGGACGCCCCTGTTCTTCGCCGCCGGGCAGTACGGAGCGGCCCTGGCCGACATCCTCCTCCTGGTGGCCGCGCTACTGGTCACGGTGGTGAAGTTCGCCCGGCTGCACACCCGGGCCGCGGTCCTGCTGGTGCCGTACCTCGTCTGGGTCTGCTACGCCTCGGCGCTGAACTGGTCCATCTGGCAGGCGAACACCTGACGGCGGCGGGCGGGCCCGGCTCCCGGCCGGTCCCGTCCGCGGGCACTCCCCGGACTCTCACGGCGCGGCGCCCTCCCGGCCGGCGGGCACGGTGCGCGACCGCCGGCCCCTGCCCCTGACGCCGTAGGCGTCGAGCAGTGCCTCGGCCATCGCCGCGACCGAGTAGCGGCTGGTGACCACGTCCCTGCCGACGGCCGCGAGCCGCCGGCGGTCGGCCGCCGGCAGGGTGATCATGCGGAGCAGCCCCTGGGACACTCCGGCCTCGGACGAGGTGTCCAGGAGGACGCCGCTGACGCCGTCGTGGAGGTACTGGAGCACGCCGCCCTGCCGGGGTCCGGCCGTGGGCAGCCCCGCCTCCATCGCTTCGAGCAGCGCGAGTCCGAACTCCTCCTTGGCGCTCGGGCACACGTACCAGGCGGCGGGGACCCCGCGCTCCGGGTCCGCCAGGGCGTGCTGGAGGCAGCGCACCGAGCGGTTGGGCAGTGCGGGGAGGACGGCCAGCCGGGCGGCGGCCTCCGGGTGTCCGTCGACCGCAGCCCGGACGCGGCGGCGCATGTCCCGCTCGTGCTCGCTCTCCGCGGCCGCCGACCCGCCCACCAGGACGAGGGTCGACCGCATCGAGAGACCGGACGCGATCCAGGCGCGGACGAGCACGTCCTGCTGCTTGACGGCGTGCATGCGGCCCACGCACAGGAACAGGGGGAGATGCCTGTCCTCCTGCCCCAGGGAGTCCTCCCGGTCCGCGCCCGCGAACAGCGCCGCGACGAGGCCGTCCCCGCGGCTCCGCTCGTCCTCCGTGGGCCGGTAGGGGGTGATCCCCTCCGCGGGGGCGGCCGGCCCGGTCCCGCCGTTTATCTTGGCGAGCTGCGGAAAGTGGCGCACCAGCTCCTGCGTGCCGCCGCGCCCCGGGATGCCGATCACCGTGTCGGCGCGTTCGACCAGGCGGTCCCCGACGAAGATGCGGTGCAGTTCGGCGCGCAACTGCCCGAGCTCCACCGGGCGGTCCGGGTGCGCGGTGGCGAGCCTGCCCGCCACCTGGCGGTGCGGGTCGGGGGTCGCGGTGAACACCACGTGCGAGCCGAGGCGTTCGGCGGCCTCGGCCAGCGCGAGGCTGCCGTCGTCGGCGTACCGCACGTGCACCACGTGCGGCCGGCGCGGCAGGGCTCCCAGCAGCCGCTCCGCCCACCAGGTGAGCGCGGGGCGGTGGAGATGCATCTGCGCGGGGTCCGGGAGTCCGGGCACGTCCACGGGCAGGCGGAGGATCCAGTGCCCGGGCGCCCGCTCGTACGCGATCCGGGGGTCGGCGGCGAGCACGTCGCGCCCGGCCAGGACGACCGTGAGCACCGACGCGACGTCGTCGAGGCCGGCCAGGTGGTCGCCCAGGCCGCCGACGAGGACGCCGAGCCCGCCGCTCGATCCCTGGCCGGGGGTGTCCAGGTCGCCGAGCAGCATCGCCTGGGCCACCACCGTGCCCTCCCCCGCGGGTGACGTGACGGGCGGGGGCTCGGGCGCGAGCAGCAGGCGTTCGTACCCGTCCGCCGCGCTGTCGGGGTCGGGCAGCAGCGCGGCCCCGTCGGGCAGGGCGTGCAGGAGCCGCCACGCGGCGTGGCGCACGGCGCGGGCGTCGCAGTCCGCCGCGAGCTTGGCGGTCTCGACGGCGCTCAGGGGGCCGAGTTCCGCGAGGCCGGCGAGGTCGAGGAGCAGCGCCATGGACGAGGCGTCGGTGTCGGGGCGGGTCAGCAGCGCGCGCAGGGCCGACTCGGCGCGCCGCGCACCGTAGCGGTGGACCGATCCCGGCCACATCTCGGCGACCGCGGCGCCGCCCCGGAGACCGGCGTTGCGGTGGGCGAGCAGGACCTCGGGGGCCACCGCTACGGCCAGCCGGCAGGCCCGGCGCAGGGAGGCCGTCAGGTGGTCGGAGCGGCTGATCCACGCGGCGCTCCCGGGGGCGCCGGGGTCGGCGCCCGGCTCGTTCGCGGCGAGCCGGAGCCCCGCGTCCGCCGGCAGCGCGGTGGACGAGTGTCCGTACTCCGCCTCCAACAAGCGCTCTGCGTACGCGGGTTCGCCCTGTCCCCGCCCGGTGTGCGCCCCCTTCCAACCACGGCCGGCGAAGAACGCGGTCCGGGCGTCCACCAGCGGATTCCGTGTCCTGATGCCGGGCGGGGCGGACGGATCGGAAACGAAAGACACAGACATCTCCTGTCGAGGGGTTTCGACAGTGATTCGCTCCCCACCCCCCGTTCGGATGCACTTCGGCCGGTCGGTGTTTCGGGGGCTATCATGCGCGATCCGACCGCCGCCCGACGGTGGCTGCCGTCCGTCCACCGCCCCGACCGATGGGACTCCATGGCGCGCATCGTGCTGATCAGCCCCCCGTTCCTCTCCCATGCGCAGCCGCTGTCCGTCCTGGCGCACGCGCTGACGCGGCAGGGTGCGGAGGTGCACTTCGCCTGTACCGAGGACTTCGCCGGGCTGGCGGAGCGGGCGGGGGCGGCCTTCGTCCCGCTGGCGGTCACCCGCAACGCGAACACCGGGGTGGCCGAGGCGACCGCCCAGGGGGCGGCGGAGCGGACCCGGCTGAGGGAGTTCCTGGAGGCGACCCGGGCGGGCGCGGTCCCCACCCTGGTCACGCAGGCCGCCCACCGGCGCCAGGACATGCTCGCCGACCCGGACCTCGTGCTCGCCCGGCTGCGGGCCGTCGACGAGCGCCTGCGCCCCGACTGGTACGTCGTGGACCAGCTCAGCTACGCCGCGACGCTCGCGCTGCACACCCTGGGCCTGCCCTACGCCTCCTTCTGTCCGGGCCATCCCGGTTACGTCCTGTCGGGCGCCGACGCGTACTTCGGCGTTCCCTACGCCTGGCCGCGTGCGCTGCGTCCGGAGCCCGCGCAGGAGGCCGTCCTGACCGAAGCGGCGCGGTCCAACGACGAGGCGTTCACCGCGCTCTTCGCCGACTTCGTCCGACGGCACGCGCCGTCGCAGCCCCCGCCCGGCCGTGCCTTCGCCCTGACCTCGCCGCACGCGGTGGTGTACTCCTATCCCGAGCTCCCGTGGCTGCCCGCCGCACCCCCGGGCCCCGGCCGCCTCTTCGCCGGCCACATGACGGACCAGGCCCCGCCGCTCGACGAGCAGTGGCGGGACCGTCTCCGGCGCCTCCGGGAGCGGGGGGACCGCGTGGTCCTGGTGGCCCTCGGAACGTTCCTGTCCGCGCGGGACGACGTGCTGCGCACCGTCACGGCCTCGGTCCTGGAGAGCCTGCCGGACACCTCCCTGGTCATCGCCGCGGGCGACCGGGCCGCGGCGCTGGCGGACCTCTCCGGCGAACGCGCGGTGATCGCGTCCGTGGTGCCGCAGCGGTCGCTGCTGGACCAGGTGGACGCGATGGTCCACCACGGCGGGAACAACTCCTTCACCGAGAGCGTGCGGGCCGGGGTGCCGGCCGTGGTCCTGCCGTTCTCCAGTGACCAGTTCGCCGTCGCGCACGACGCCGAACGCGCCCGTGCGGGGGTGGTGCTGGACCCGAACGCGCTCACCCGGGACGGCATCGCCGAAGCCGTCCACGCACTCCCGGAGACCTCCGGGGCGGCCGTCTCCGCGTTGTCCCGTCAGGTCCGGGACCGGGGACCGGACTGGGCGGCCGGGCACCTCCTGGCGGCCATGGAGAAGCTACCCGGCCGCGAGTGACTCCACCGCCCGGATCGCGTCGGCGAGCCCGGGCGGACGAGACAGTCCCTGCGCCGCCGGGCCCGCCCAGCCGGGCCCGAGCGCGAGCACCGCGGGCTTCCTGCGCGCGCCGCGTACGCCCCATTCGAGGGCGGCGACGTGCTGGGCGAGCGGCAGGCTGGCGGTGGCGCGGGACTGCGCCCAGAGACCGACCACCGCCGGACCGGTCCTGCGCACCGCGGCGACGAGGGACTCGACGGGCACCGCCGCCCCGAACATGCGGACGAGCAGGCCGCGCTCGGTCAGGGCGGCGGTGAGCACCTCCAGGGGGAGCGTGTGGTTCTCGCCCGGCGCACAGGCCAGGAGCGTGGTGGCGGCGCCGGCGTCGGCGGGGACCGGCGGCGCGTGGCGCCGCAGCGCCCCGGAGACGTGCCAGGACAGGAAGTGCTCGACCTCGACGTGCTGCTCCCCCGAGGTCTCCCACTTGCGGCCGACCGCCTGCAACGTGGGCATGATCAGCTCCGTCCAGGCGTCGACCAGGCCGTGTTCCCCGATCGCCGCACCCAGCAGCTCGTCCAGCGCGACCGCGTCGAGACGCAGGGCCGCGCGGGCCATGCCCTTGCACTCCTGACGCGCGTCGCCGAGTCGGAGGCCGCTGCCTGCCCGGCTCCGGCCGCGCGCCGCCGCCGGGGGGAGGGCGGGTGCCTCCGGCTGCGCCGGCAGCGGAAGGGTGGCGCCGAGCGCGAGCCTGGCGGCCTCCGCGGGCGGCAGTCCGGCGCCGGTCAGGGTGCACATCCGCTGCAGCCGGGCGAGATCCCCGGCGCTCCAGCGGCGGTGCCGCCCGCCGGTGCGCATCAGCGGTCCGAGGCCGTACCGGCGGTCCCACGAGCGGATCGTGGTCGGCGCGACACCGAGGCGTCGCGCCACCTCGCCGGTGGTCAGGCCACCGCTGTGCGGGACGCCTTCGTCGTCATGCTCCCCGTCCGAACTCATGTCCCGCATCATACGACGCACAACCGACGCATGTTGTCCGCGTCGTTCCCGCTTCCGAGAATCGGATGGTCGGGCGGTTCGGTCCTCAGCGCGGCGCACCCACGGCCGGGGCCCGCTCGGCACCGGCCCCTCGACGCCGGGAGGAACAGTCATGACTCCGTGTACGCGATGCACCGGCACCCCTCCTGCCCCCACCGCTCCCGCCCCGTACGAGGACGGCCCTCCGCTCGATCTGCATCCGACGGAGGAGGCGGCGTTCGCGGCCGTGTACCGGCGCTGGGGCTCGATGATCCACGCCATGGCGTTGCGTTCCCTGGGCGACGCGCACGAGGCCGAGGACGTGACGCAGCAGGTCTTCCTCGGCGCGTGGCGCGGACGCGCGGGCTTCCGCCCGGACCGGGGCTCGTTCGGCGCCTGGCTCGTCGGCATCGCCCGCCGGAAGATCGTCGACGCGCTGGCGGCCAGGACCCGACGGCTGAGCCTGGTCGACTCGGTGGCGCACGCCCTCGATCCGCACGGGCTCCAGCAGGGGACCGACGACGTCCTGGACCGCGTGCTGCTGACCGAAGCGCTGTCCCGACTGCCGCACCGGCAGCGACAGGTGCTGCGCATGGCCTTCTACGAGGATCTGACCCAGGCCCAGATCTCCGACTTCACCGGGATGCCGCTGGGCACCGTCAAGAGTCATGCCCGGCGGGGCCTGCACCGGCTGCGTGCGGGGATCGGGGCGGACGACGTCGACGCGAACGCCTCGTAGGGGCACGGCCGCGGCATCCGCCCCAGCTGCCGACGGCCTTCGGCCGAGGACGGCGCAGGGACCCCGCACGGGGCGCCCGGCGCACACCGCTCAGGCGGTCTCCCGGAGCCGCAGGACCTGCTCCTCGGCCGCCCCGCACAGCGCACTGAGTCCGCCGCTCAGCGCGCGCAAAGCGTCGGGGGTCATGCGGTCCAGGGCCTGCTGGAGCGCTTCCTCCCGGCGGCATCTGATGTCGTGCAGGTGGACGAGGCCCGTGTCGGTCAGCTCCAGGAGCATTTCGCGCCGGTCCTGGGGACTGGGCACACGGCGGAGGAACCCGGCTGCCTGAAGGCGGTCACACAGGCGGGTGACCGACGGCGGGGCTGCCGAGATGTGGCGGCCCAGGGCGCTCTGATTGATACCGGGCTCGCGGTCGATGATGTGCATCGCACGGGTCTGGACGGCTGAGAGCGGCGCGGTGCTGAGCCTGCCGCCACTGCGCTCCCAGGCGATCTCGAGGAGTTCCAGGACCCGGCCGGTTTCGGGCACGTCTCGGGAAGGGTGCTGGTGGACGGAGGCGGCGGCCTCGCACATGTGACACTCCCGAGTGGGCTTGTACGCCCGTTCCTGCTGGTCGATATGAGCAGTCGTACGGAACAACATAGGTGAACGAGGGAGAGACCGGTACCGGTGGACAGACCTAGTGCTCTTGAGCGTGCGCTGCGGGAAGCCGCACCTCACGAGATCTTCGACGTGGTTCGGTCTTCGATCGAGCGCCGATTCCACGCCCGGGCGGTGGAACTCCTGGTGGCCGATTACGCCATGACGAGGCTGCAACCCGTCGGGGTCCTGCCGTACACCCGGCGGCCGTTGCCCGTGTACGAGAGCGCGCCGGGCCGTGCCTTCGGCGCGCAGGAACCGCACTGTGTCCACGACCGCCAGGGATCCACCGTGGCCGCGCACGTACCGGTCAGCGTGCGGGGAGACCGGCTGGGAGTGCTGAGTATCACTCTGCCGGTCGGCAGCTCCGGCTCTCTGCCGGCGGAGGTGCTGTGGGAGCTCCAGCAGTGCGCCGACGCACTGGCGCACGAGATGGTCGTGGCGGAGCGGGACACGGACGTCTTCCTGCAGGCCCGTCGCGCGGAACGGCTGACTCTCGCCGCCGAGATGCAGTGGCAACTGCTCCCGGGGCGCTCCTGCGCACGGCCGGAGTACAGCCTCGGAGCCCAGTTGGAGCCCGCGTACGCCATCTTCGGTGACAGCTTCGACTGGTCGGCGTCGGCCGACGACCTGGATGTGACGGTCAGCAACGGCATGGGCGAGGGGATCGACGCCGCGCTGCTGACCAACCTGGCGATCAACGCCCTGCGCAACGCCCGCCGTGCCGGACTGGATCTGAGCGATCAGGCCTATCTGGCCAACCAGGCCGTGTACGGGCAGCACCAGGGAAGCCAGTACGTGTCGACCCTGCTGTTCCATTTCCATCTGGAGAGCGGCGAGGTGGAGATCATCGACGCCGGTTCCCCGCGGGTGTGGCGGATACGGCGCGGGGCGATCGAGGCGATCGATCTGGAGGCGCAACTGCCGCTGGGCATGTTCGAGGACACCGCGTACACCCCTCAGCACTTCTCCGTGGAGCCCGGGGACCGCCTGCTCTTCATCAGCGACGGGGTGTACGACGCCCTGTCGCCGGGCGGCGAGAAGTACAGCCTTCACGCACTGGCGAAGTCCATCAACAGCACGCGGCTGCTGCCCGCCTCGCAGGTGCCCAGGGCGATGCTGCAGGAGCTCCTGGGGCACCGCGGCTCCGGCCCCGCCGTGGACGACTCGCTCGTGATGTGTGTGGACTGGCACGGCCGCCCGTCCGCCGACCACGGGCAGCCGTCCCCGGACGATGCCGGGGTCCCGGTGTCGTGACCGTGCCGTGCGGATCGCAGGTGGCGGCACGGGGGCGACCGGCGCGGGTCGTCGGACGACGCGCCGCGGAGGGGTAAGCCCGCGGGGCGGGGTAGCCGGTGGCCGGTGCGGGGCACCCGGCGCGGGTCACCTATGACGGCATGGGCGACCAGGGCGGGTCGCCCGGCCGGGCCGGGTCGGCGTGCGGGCGTGAGGGTGCTGTGGGTAAGTGGCAGGGAGGTCCGCCCGCGGAGTGCGCGGGCCCGGCGCCGTACCGGACCCCGCAGTGGTCCGGACCGTCGTGGGACCGCCGACCGGCACCGCGGTGGTCCCTGCCGGGCCACCGGCTCCGCCCGGGGCCGGGTGCCGGCCCCGGGACCTGCGTACCGCTCGGCGCCCGAGCACCCCGGCCCGCGCGATTCCCGTCCAGCCGACCTGCGAGGCTCCCATCGACGACACACGGCCCACGCCGCCGGCCTCCGCGGCGGCACAGCGCCCCTCCCCCACCGCGCGCTCCGTCCGGGGCGCCGAGGCGCTCCGCCTCGCGCTGGCGGACGGCCTACTGAGCGAGCAGCGGCCCCTCGCGGGCTTCCTGGACGCCGACGGCGTACGCGATTCGGTGCAGGCGCTGCGGGACGCGTTCGCGGCCGAGCCGGGCGTACGCGTGCTGCACACCTTCGCGGCGAAGGCGGCCTCACTGATCCCGGTGCTGCGGCTGCTCGCCGACTGCGGCATGGGCTGCGAGGTGGCGAGCCCGGGCGAGCTGAGGCTGGCGGTGGAGGCCGGCTTCCCGACGGCGCGCATCGTGCTGGACTCGCCGGTCAAGACACGCGACGAGCTCAGGCTGGCGCTGGCGCTGGGTGTCGCGGTGAACGCGGACGGTCTCGACGAGGTCCGCCGGATCGGGGAGATCCGCTCGCCGGGCTCGCCGTCCGTCATCGGGCTCCGGGTGAACCCGCAGGTGGGAGAGGGGGCGATCGGGGCCATGAGCACGGCGACGGCCCGGTCGAAGTTCGGTGTGGCGCTGCGTGATCCGGGTGCCCGGGAGCGTGTCGTACGGGCCTTCGCCGAGCATCCCTGGCTGACCGGGCTGCATGTCCACGTCGGCTCGCAGGGCTGTTCGCCGGAACTCATCGCCGCAGGTGTCGCGGAAACGTACCGGCTCGCCCTGGAGATCGACGAGACGCTGGGCACCCGCCGGGTCGCCCGCATCGACATCGGGGGCGGTCTGCCGGTCGACTTCTCCGGCGACGAGGCCGGTCCCACCTTCACCGACCACGTGGCGGCGCTCCGCGCGGCGGCGCCCGGACTCTTCGACGGACGCTACGACCTGGTCACCGAGTTCGGCCGGTCCCTGCTCGCGAGGAACGGCTTCATCGCAGCGCGCGTCGAGTACACGAAGGAGGCCGGCGGGCGCCGCATCGCGCTCACCCACGCGGGGGCGCAGATCGCGACCCGCACGGTGTTCATGCCGGACGCCTGGCCGCTCCGGGTGGGCGCCTTCGACGGCGAGGGCCGCCCCCGGAGCGGGCCGCTGAAGGTCCAGGACGTCGCCGGGCCGTGCTGCTTCGCGGCGGACCTCGTGGCCCACGCCCGCGAACTGCCCGAGCTGCGGGAGGGCGACTTCGTGGTCCTGTACGACACGGGGGCGTACTACTTCTCGACCCCGTGGGCCTACAACAGCCTGCCCCGGCCTGCGGTGTACGGCTTCGCGGGCGAACCCGGCAGCCTGCGCTTCGCGCTCGTGCGCGAGGCGCAGTCCCTGGACTCGGTGGCGGCGGAGAGCGGCCTGCGCCACGCGGACGCCCTCAGGGGGCTGGGCCCCCGGGCGTAGGACCAGGCGCCGGCGCCCCGCCGAGCCTCCGCGGTCAGCCGGTCCGGGCGTGGACCTCCCGCCACCGGTGACGCGGGCGCCGCTCCGGCTTCCCGCTCAGCCGGCCGGCGCGGGTGCGGGCTCAGGCTCGGGGACCGGCTCGGGGCTCGGGTTCGGGGGCTGCGGGATGGGGTCGGGCGCGGGGCCGGGCGGCACCGGGCCCGGGGGCACGGGCTGCGGCGAGGGCACCGGGGTGGGCGGCCCCGGCACGGGCGGGGGCGTCGGCGCGGGCGGCACGGGGTCGGGATTCGGATGCGTCATCTCGGTCCTCCAACACGATCGCGACGAGTGGACCCGGGTCGGCGGATCCGCACGAGTGGATCTCTTCTCCACCGTCTCCCCGTGCGGCTGCCCTCGCCTGCCGAGTCCACACGTGGCGACCGCGCCTCCCACCCGGAAACCACCCGTCCGTGCCCGCTGCCTGCGGGGGCGGCACGGACGGATCCGTAGGACGGGAGACGACGGACCCGCGGATCAGCTCCGCGCGGGGACGACGGCGTGCGGGCTGCGCTCGGTGCGCGTACCGGGCACGGGGGCGGACGCGTCCGCCCCCAGGGCGACGATCCGGTTCTCCGCGTCGACGTGCACGACCCTCGGTACGAAGGCGCGCGCCTCGGCGTCCTCGACCTGGGCGTAGCTGATGAGGATGACCAGGTCGCCGGGGTGCACGAGGTGGGCGGCGGCGCCGTTGATCCCGATGACACCGGAGCCGCGCTCCCCCTCGATGACGTACGTCTCCAGGCGGGCACCGTTGTCGATGTCCACGATGTGGACGAGCTCGCCGGGAAGCAGATCCGCGGCGTCCATCAGATCGGCGTCGACCGTCACGGATCCCACGTAGTGCAGGTCGGCCTGGGTCACGGTGGCTCTGTGGATCTTGGACTTGAACAGAGTGCGCAGCACTTGGGACTCCTCTGAGACGGCTCCCTGCCCGCTTCTTGCAGGTCAAGGGCGGTCTCGACTGTACACCGGCACGCGCCGAACGATGTTTGTGAGGAACATCGCTCCGGTCGGGCTAGACGGCTTCCTACCTGGGCTTTCCCTTCGTACCGGCGTCTGTTGGAACGACCGTCCCGGAATGACCGGGACTGATGCTGACCGAATGCTGACTTACCTGATGAGCCATCAAACACGCGGGAGGCCCCTCCGCACACACGGATGACGTGCGCCCACGCACCACCGACCTGTCGGGCACTGACCTCGCTCTGGCTCACGGAACACGGCCCCTCTGGCCATCAACCGGTCGACGCTCGACCGCTCCGGAAGTCGGCTCTCTGGTTGCCGCCCGCCCGAGGCCCCTCGGCAGCGCGGAACTCGCGAGCAAGACGGGGCCAAGGCGCCGACGCCGGCCCGCCCAGGACGAAGCCAATGTCACGCGCCCCTGCGCACTTGCGTGCGCCACTCCTCCCTTCCGTACGGTCTAGCCCGATGGCGAACCGCCCGCGCACACCGTGAAGGAGAGCTGTTGAAGCCGACCGAGGAAGTGCTCCAGGACCTGACTCAGCCCTCGAACGTCTCCGTGCACTCCGATGACGCGCTCGTCGGAAAGGTGAAGGCCGCCATCGCGGCGGACGACGACAAGCGGAAGGAGAACGAGGACGAGCCGCTCCGCCGGAAGCCCGGCCTCGCCCCGATCCCGCAGACGGAGCTGCCCCGGCAGTTCGAAGTGACCCTCTGGGACGTCCTCCACACCCTCGCCCGAGCCACCGCCCTGTCGTGGCGCGGGGCGGGCCGGGGACTGGCGGAGCACTGGGGCGCGCTCAAGTACACCCAGGCCCTGACCGGCGGTCGTGACTCCTTTCTCGCCCTCACCGACGAAGGCCACCGCATCGCGGACCACTACAAGTCGCTGCAGTCCGGCGAGCTCGGCGTAGGCTTCGCGCTCACGCTCGCCGAGCACATGCTGGGCAGCCGCTTCCCCGACCACTCGGTGACCATCGTCCCCGCCGACACGGCGTTACGCGCGGGCTGGGCCCTCACCAGCAGGGACAAGGGCGAGAAGGTGAAATACCGCTACCGCCCCCAGTACTTTGCCGAGGTCTGGCGGCCGGGCGAGCCGTCCCTCGTCTTCCCCCTCGCCTGCAAGGGCAACCACAGCGACGCCGCCACCTCTGCCGAGCAGCTAGCCTCCGCGTCGGCCCATGCCGAAGCGGTCCACATCGGCGCGTGGAACGAGACGCCCGGCCTGCTGTTCAGCACGCAGCTCCCGACGGACGGCGGCACGATGACCGTCCACGCCCTCCAGGCACTCGGCAGCGGAGGTCGGCTGTCCCCGGCGGAAGGCCGGGAGGCGAACCTGAACGCCCCGCCATTCCAGGCGAACGTGATGCCTGACATCCACCCGCCGACCGAGGGCCTGGTGGCACCGGAGCCCATACGGGGCTGCCACGTGCAGGCGAAGGACTACGCCTGGTTCCAGGAGTCACTGGCCCACACCACGGCCGCCGGGCTCATGGCCTTCACGGGATCCGGCCACGCCACCGCCCGCCACCTCACCGACCGGCAGGGCCGCAAACGGTTCACCGGCCTCGAACACGCGGCCGCCATGAGTATCCAGGACACCGCCCACACCCTCCTCGGCAACGAGTACGTCGGCACCGACCACGTCTTCCGCCTCAACGGCCCCCGCGTCGAGGCGTTCTCCGGCGTGGACGCGGAGGTCTTCCGACTTCTCGCCAGGGGCGACGTCGAGGAATATCGCGCCCTCGTCCACGCGAGCCGCCACGTCCGCCCCCGCCTCGCCTTCGACAAGGATTGGGGCGGCCCCGTCTCCGTCCACGCCGACGGATCGGTCCTCGCCCTGCGACTGCTGCCGGGGCAGGACGAGGAGCCGCGTCCGGGCTCCCCGCGCTGACCTCGGAAGGCCGCCGGGACCGGCTCATCTCAGAGCCGGTCCCGGCGACAGGACGACGTACGCGCAGGCTCAGAGCGATGCCTCGACTCCGAGGCTTCCGGCTCCGACGGCTCCCCTCAGCACGTGGGCGATTTCCTCGGGCTTGAGATCGATGCCGTCGAGCCCCTCCAAGGTCAGCGGAACCTCCTCCAGCGCATACTCGCCGCGCCCTTCGGCACTGAACTCGGGACCGGTGCGGTCGTCGAAGGACCAGGTCGCGATGCGGGCGAGGTAGAAGAACTGGCGCTCGTCGTCGGTCTCCATCGTGTGGAGGAGGCGGACGATATTGGCCTTTCCCACGATCTCCTCGTGGATCTCCCGGTGGAGGGCGGCCTCCCGGGACTCGTCACCGGGCTCGACGACGCCGCCGGGCAGGACCCAGTACTCGGGGATGCCAGGCCTGGTACGGCGGATGACCAGCATCGTGTCGTCTGCAGTGACGAGGACGGCGCGGACTCGTTCGATCATCTCGGTTCGTCTCCTTGCTTGTTGACGGGCTCAGTGGAACAGCCGGCCGCCGTCGACGTGGACGGACTGCCCCGTGATGAACGAGGCGGAGGGGCCCACAAGGAACGCCACCAGGGCCGCAACGCCCTCGGGCCGGCCACGGCCCGGGACGCACTGGCGCTTGATCTGGTCCTCCGGCCGCGCATGATGCCGGGCGGGGAGGGCGTTCTCTGCCTCAACCTGAATGGCTCCGGGCATGACCGTGTTGACGCAGATCCCGTACGGGCCCAGTTCCCGGGCAAGAGAGAGCGGGTCAGGCTCAGCGACCCGGCCTTCGCAGTGCTGTACGCGACGAGGTCGCCCCCTGGCTGGAGGGCCGCTTCACCGAAGCCACCGGCCGTGACCTGTTCGCCGCCAGGTCGCCACCGGCTTGTGGAAGGCGCCTGCTGTCGTCGGAACGGAGGCGGAGTCGCCGAGGGCCTTGACTATGGGGCGTGCGGCCGCGATCACCGTCCGAATCCCGCGCCAACACAGATGGGTTCGGATTGCGCGCGACGAGTACGCCTCGTCGGCCAGGACCACATCCGGGGGGGGCCTGGGCCGGCCGATCGGCCGCGGCACCCGTAAGCGGGCCCTGGCCTGAGGTCGCGGCCGCGTCACCGGCCTGTCCTGGGCTGAGGACGAACGCCAGTGGCCGGCATCGGCCGCCCGGCCAAGCATGCCTCGTGCCGCCATGGGTGCAGCGAGGTACTGGAGGCCAGGCCGACAAGGCCGGCTACTCCTGGCGGCGCGGGTTCGTCACAGTCTCCAGGTCGGGCCAGATGCCTCCGAGTACCCACGGCTGGACGATCTCTTCGAGCGCGTCAGCGAACGGATCGTCCTGCCCCGTCGCGTTCCGTGTGGCCCACTGACGGACGGCGCCTGCTACCCAGTCGGCGAGCTGGAGCTCAGGTGCAGACGTGCTGTCCGAGAACGTGATCCCGGTCAGCGGCAGACGAGGCAGGTTCTGGCCCGGCCGCGCGGGATCCGGAAGTTCGTGCGCGGTGAGCAGCTGCGGCGCCTGGCGCTCGATCGTCTTCGATGCATCGTGGACGAGGGCGAAGTCCCCAAGCTCGGCGCCGAGTCCGTGGCAGAGCTCGACCAGACACGGCACGGCCGGGTCCAGATTGTCCAAGAGCTTTCCAGACGCGATCGTGGCGAAGATATCGTCTGCCTGGGCGCGCGTGATCAGCAAGACCCCGGATATGCCGGAGAACGATTCGTCTGTGGTGGCCTGGTAGGCGGCCATCGCCGCGAACAGCTCGTCGGCGCTAGCCTTCGAGCGCTTGCGGGCCGCGCGGACGAAGGTGTGAAGCAGGTGGTCGAAGGCATCCTTGTCCCCGCAGACGCCCCCGAAATGGTGAAGCATGTTCGCCAGAGCAGGCGCCGCCCCGTCGGCGTACATGTTGTAGCCCGTCTCGAAGGCCAGCTGCTCGACGAGCATGTCGACCATTTTGGTCGTCACCATGAACTGTTTGTGTGTGAGGTACGCGCGGATCGTCTGATCGGTGAGCGAGCTCAGCGCCTTCAGGAGGACCGACTGGCCGTTGGGGGTCTTGGAGAGGGTCGTGTACTTCGGCTCGCCGAGGGACGCAGGCATCTGTGCCACGGCGTCGTCCACGATGCCTCGGGCGAGGTCAGCGTCCACGTAGACGCCTGCTGCGCAGAAAATAGCTTGGGCCGGATCGAGCAGGTTCTCGCCGGTGGAGTTGGATTCGTCCGCGTACACGGTGGGTGTGGCTGGCATGAGGTGCAGCATCCCTGTTCACGGCGCCGATGTCGATGCGTTTCCCCGCCTCCCTCACTACTCCCGGTAGCTCCCTCGCGGAGAGCACGGAGGCAGTTCTTGGCAGCGCGCTCGCCGCCCGCCCTATCGTGCTTCCCTGCCCAGTCTTCAGGTGGAGCGTGTCCGCACCGCGCTGGCCGCGCTCTAGCCAGCCGTCACCACCTAGGTGTATTGCCCCTCAGCGTGGTTGACACGGCTGATGGGCGGGTGTCCGTCGAGTGCAGTGTGTTCTCGGTGGTGAGCTGGTGAACGGTGACGGTGCGGGTCTGGCCGAGGCGGGGCGCTCGAACGATGGCCTGGCTTTCCTTGGCCGGGTTCCAGGGGCGGTTGAAGAGGACGACGTGGCTGGCCTGGGTGAGCGTGAGATCAGCTCGCTCTACTTCAGCGGCGACATCTCCGCCGGCCGCGACCAACAGCGCATTATCGGCACCTTCCAAAGACGCCCCGGTCAAACCATGGTCATCACCGTCGAGTCCGGTAGCACCGGCCGTCCGGGTTGCGAAAGATGGGCAGGAGGTCCCTACATGATTGCGCGAACGGTGACCTCACGCGTCTGCTACCGACGCCGCAGGTCCAGGATGGCTCCTGATCCGTACACCAGGAGCAGCACGCCCACCGCCGTGGCTGAGATGACGTAGCCCTCGATCGCCTGCGGCAACTCGAGCGACGCCGTGAAAAATACGGCGCCGACGGTCAGCACCACCGCCAGGACATCCCGGAGCCGATCGCGAACCAGTGACCGGGCTGGCTCGACCTCGGACAAATCGTCGTCAAGCAGCGCGCCGACGCGCCCCTCGGCGTATCGCTCGGCGATCGTCAGCCACTTGCCTGCCAACTCCCGGAGGATGGGGTCGGGGTCACGGTAGAGGCCGTGTTCCAGTTCGTGGATTCTCGCTACGACCTTGCGGGCGTGTTTCTGTAGGTGACCCCAGCGCATGGTCAGGAGTGGCACTGTGCCGCGCATGTAGTAGGCCCGGCGGATGCTTTTGAGGGCTGGGTTTGCCTGGGCGGGGATGTCGCCTGTCTTGTAGATCTTCTGCTCTCCGGTGGCTGTGGCCGCTTCGGCGCAGTGCTTGATGAGCTCGGCGATCTGGTAGACCGGCGTGTACACCTGAACGGGTGCCCGGTCTCCCGTGGGCGCGATGTGGCGGTGGGCCAGCGGGCTGCCGGTGAACAGCTTCGGGGCACCGATCATCGCCGGGATCATGACGAACGCCGTACTCACGACGGCGAAGACCATCACCCCACCAGTGATGTACAGCCAGAACACGACCGGCTCCGTGTGCCCGTACAAGTCGGTGAGCTTCGCGATCACGATGTCTGCCTTGTCCGGCCCCTTGGTGATCATTCCCTGTATGGCGACTGTCGCCATCCCGAGGATCCACGAAGCCCAGAACCACACCCAGACGATCGCCACGAAGCCGCGCACTGTAAACCAGAACCCGGTGTGCCGGTTGTAGCGGCGGAGTGCGCTCTCGACGCCGGCGGAGATGGGTCGGTCGATGCCGAGGTCCTCCAAGGCCGAGCGTAGTTCGGCTATCACCTTGTCGTCCGACACTTGCAGACGTCGGCGCCACCACCTCCAGGGGCGGGCAAAGCGTGACCGCAGCGAGGTCGGCAAGGCCGGGTTCGGAGTGGGCCCGGGGGCAGAGTTGTTGTCCGTCCCGGGCTCGGTGATGGTGGGTGCGGTCACCTGGTTCTCCTCATGCTGCGGGGCCCATGCGCCATACCGTACGCCGCCCCGCTGACATCCTTCGCGGTGTTACGAAAGGTCGAGGGCCAGCGGCTTCAGTGGTCCGGGCCCGTGGCGCAGCAGCCATCGCAGGAGGCACCTTGCCCCTCTGGCACATCGCCAATGGCCCCTTCGATGCGTCTAATGCGACGAGACCCCGGCAGATTCGTCGGGGCCTCGTCACGTTCCGAGGATCGGTTCCCTACAAGGCGTTCGCCCTCTTGACGCTCGTGTTGCCGATCGGCACGTCGATCCGGTCCCGAGCGACGACGACCCCGTCCTTGACTACGTAGCACTCGACGACGTGCTCGCCTTTGAAGTCCGAGTGCTCGATGCGGACTCCCCGCTTGCTGGAGTCGACGATCTGGCCGCGAATCGCGTTCCGCCGCTCGGCTTCCGGACCACGATTGAGCACCTTCCACTTCAGCGTGTAGGGCTCCCCGACCGAGCAACTGGTGACCACGAAACTCAAGCCCTTGTCGGCCTTTAGCAGGATCCCGCCGCGACGCATCGCGCGAAGCCAGGTCGGACGCCACCCGGCCTGCGTGACCTCGCAGTCGATGGACACAGTCTCGGACACGTCAACCGGGAAATCATCCTCGATGAACTCCTCGGTGTCCCTGAACGACCGAGACGACTCGCTCGCGCTCTTCGCCAGCGGCACCGAAGTGCCGAAGACCTCGCGCCACCTCTTGTTGGCGGACGTCTTGCCTTCGTCCGCAATCGCCTCGAGGCATCGGTTGTACGCCTTCTTGGCCTTCGGCTGGAACTGCGCCTTGACGTGGACCCGCTGTCGGCTGCCCAGCGCCAGGTAGTACTCCTGCTCTGACTGATCCTTGAGGTATTGGAAGAAGTCGCGGGCCATGAGGTCGAACGAGCCTGTGCCCGCTGCGTCGTAGTCGTCGGTCTGGTCGAAGAAGTTGTAGACGAGGGTGTCGATGAGCAAGCCGCCCATGTTTACGCCGTTCGCGTTCTTCCAGGCCCGTGCCATCCGGGCGAGGTGGCGCATGTTCGTCGAGGTGCGGTCGTTGCACTCCTTGGTCGCGGCCATCTCCTCGCGCGGCTTGGTGACCTTCCAGCCCTCAGCCTTCGTGTCCGGGTAGTCGAAGCTGCCGTCGAAGTTCTCGAATGCCGGCTGGACCTCGAACTTGAAGGCGTTGGACGTGAACCGCACTCGGACGACACACTGGTCGACGCGGATCTCAGTGTTCTTGTACCGCGCCTTGAGGTCGTCCCGAACCCTCTCGAGAATTCTCCGCGGGCCGGTGTCCCCCTCGTAGCTTGACCGGATCCCGGGCGGGAGGATGAAGATCATGTCGAGGTCGGACACTCCCTTGATCGCGGTGTGCCGGCCGAACGATCCGACCATCAGCTTGTAGTCGGTGCATCCGTCCTTGTCGCGGAAGTCCTTGTTGAGCGCCTTCGTGATCTCGTCCCGCCGTGAGGCGACCGTCGTGGCCGTCTCCCCGACCTTCAGGTTCTTGAGCAGTGTTTCGAAGATCTCTGAGGTCTCCATCGTCATACCTCGCGTTCGCCGAGCCGGAGCGCCTCCGGGAGGAAGAGGTCGATCTCGCGCGAGGTGAACGTCATCTCCTCGTTGTTCTGCAGCCCGCCCTGGGCGCGCGCGAACGCCCTGCTGCTCGTCCTGGGCGCGGCGGCGTAGGCGTCGCGCGCGGCCTGCTGCAGCTCGTCCCGCCGCTCTCGGCCCTCCGCGTTGGAGACGGTGCCGGACATCAGGTCGGCGATGAGAGAGATGTAGGACTCTCGGACGTCCCACAGCCGAGAGGCGATGCCGCGGTGGGCCTCGGACTCCTCCTCGAACTTGAAGGTCTTCGTCCCAAGGCTCATCCAGCTGACCAGGAGCGCAATAGAAGAGGTCGCGAGGCTCGTCAGCACTGCGTTGCCGAGCAGGCCGACCACCGCGGCCAGGAAGGTGCCCGAGCTGATCGCGGTGAGAGCCATGAGGACGCCCTGCTGCCACCGGTGCTTGGTGAAGCAGATGTCCGCCTGTTTTTCATGGGTCTTGTGGCTGTAGACCACACGCCCGAAGGCCTCTCGCATCTGCGCCAGAAGGTACGGGTCGCGGTCAGGCACCGCGTCGCTCTCGGGTGTCAATTCGTTCCTACTCGGTCGAGGACTGCTGGACATGCGCCTGAAAGTCAGTTGCACATCTTCTGAGTATGGCGGCGATCACTGACACGCCGACCGACTTGAGCTACTTCCCGTTCAGGCCGCCCTCGATCCGGCCCGCCCTGCGGCCCTCTCCTGCTTCGCGCAGGTAGAGGGAAGAGGTGGACACGATGCCGCGGAGCCGCTCGCCTTCCTTCTCCGCGGCGGCCCCGCGCAGCTCCTGGCTCCAGGTCCGGGCGAGAGCGAGGCTCAGAGCAACTGGTACTGATCCGGGAAGACTGGGGCCGCACCTGGCAGCTCGCCGACGCCTGTGCCGCGTGCGCGGTCGCGATTCCACCGCCGGCGCCCATCCCGGAGCCCCCTGCGTCGTGCGACGGTACGGCTCGCGAGTCGCCGGCGGCCGGCGCCTCCTATGTGCTGGAAGAGCCCGGCGAGTGTATCGAATCACTATGAGCAGGGTCGTATCGCGGCCGCGGTAGGAATCCGGGGAACCGGCCAGAGGTTCGATGCGCCCAGTATCTGCTGTGGCGGTCGGGTCCCGTGGTGTCAGTGCGGGCGGTGCGGACGGCCCTGTGAGACAGAGGGTTGTCGTGGTGCCGCGATCCGGGGGCAGCCAGAAGGAAGCGGGCAGCAGGTCGACTTCGCGGGCCACCTGATCGAGGTCGGCGGCAACCGGCTCCAGGGCCGTGTAGACCAGGTCGCCGCCAGCGGCCAAACGGCGGATGACGTCCACGTTGGTTCTGGCCCGCTTCGCCACGACAGCTTGGAACTGCAGGCGGTCGCCCTCGGAACCGTAAGCGTCGAGCAGCAGGCGCAGGCGGCCGAGAACGGTCCCCGAAGGCGGTGAAGCCGGTCCGCTCGGCCAACCCTCGTACGTGCAGGGAAACCAGGGCCAACGCCATGAAGGCCAGGTCGAACTCCCGCGTTGAGGGCCTGGCGGTGTCCCAATCGAAGGAACCCGCGAGGCCCCGGTCGCGCCAGACCACATTCCACGATGCGGCGCGGTGGTGCCCGGTGCTCAGTCCGAGGCCGCCACGTCTGTCCGGCGAGCCAGCGCGCATCGAGTGGCGGTATGAAAGATTCAGTCACATCGTGCACCCTCCGCGCCCACGCCCCCACCCGCGGTCTCGGAGCCAATACGTGCTCCGTATCGGCAACCTGATCGCTACCCACCAAGGCGACCCGGCCATCACCTTCGAAGAGGCTGTCGCCTCAGTCCCTGCCGACAAACTGCTGGGCGGCACGCTGCAGAGTCTGGCCCCACACGCCATGGGCAGGGTCATGGACATGGACCCCTGCACAAAGCCAGGCAGGCCCGGGATTGGATCGCCCACGCAGGAGCCTCGATCGGTGCCATCTGGTCAGTGGACCGCGACCGCATCCCTCAGTAAGCGGTCAAGCTGCGCACCTCCGTTACGGATCTCGCTGACGGCGACAACATCTCGCAGTGGTGCCACGGCCTGGCTGAATTACACGACCCCCACCCACGGACTGGGGCAACGGCTGCCCCGACGCCGTCGACACCTGGATCTTCGGCCATCTCCGTGGCCTGCTGCCCCAGCAAATCCAGCCCCGCAAACTCGTAGCAACGGCAAAGACCCAGTGGTTGGAGCTTTGGTGCAGGTCACAATGCGCCGCCATCTGCCAGTATCCGGGCAGGCAACCATCTGCGCCGTCAAGTCCCGCTCGCTCTCAATTGCTCGCACTGCAGTCGCAGCATGAACCGAGCCGACACCTCCAGAGCAAGATCCGGACCATGTGCGTCGACCGTACCTTCCTCTACGGTCACCGGGACCTGCTGGAAGTCCTCCACGCCGAGAGCACACGCGCGCGGACACCGGATTCGGCGTCGGCTGTCACCGTTGCGTCCCTGCAGGCCGACCTCGCCAACGCCGACGCCCGGGCCTCCCGGCTGTCCAGCCGGGTACAGCAACTGAGGAAGCATCTGTCCCAGCATCTCGGGCGGCAGGCATGGCGCGAAGCCGGCCTGGGCGCAAGCGCGGACATTGCCGAGCTGCAAGCCACCATCACCCGCCTCGAGCAGCGGCCGCCACCCAGCCCGGGCCCTCCACCCCGTAGACGGTGTGGTCGGCCAAGCCTACCGCCGTCAGCTCTTCGCGGAGCTCGGCGGAGGTCTGGAAGTAGGCATGGGTGAACCCGCGGGACCCGGAGTACCGGCCCTCGTCGAGAGTGCCGCGGACGCCTTCCTGGGTGTGCCGCTCGGTGATATTGGTCATCGCGATGCAGTCGAGCAAGTGGCTGTAGCGGCTGATCACGGCCCACGAGGAGACCGTCCGGCCGGAGGACGCGTCGGGCCTCGCGCAGGGCCGCGAGCCGGTCCGCCTGCTCGTGCAGGTGGTAGAGCGGTCCCAGGAGGAGGGCGGCGTCGAAGGAGGCGTCCTTCGCAGTCAGGCTCCGTGCGTCGCCCAGTTCGACGGTGACCCCAGGAATCTCGTTGGCCTGCGTGATGTGCTTGGCGACCGGGTCTACGAGGTGCACTGTGGCCGTCTTCAACGAGCCAACGCGCGTGGGCACCGGGGCCGCCGCCGACGTCGAGGATCCTCGCGGAGGGAGGTGGGAGGTATGGGCGTAACAGCCCCTGGGTGCACTCCAGTTCGAGCATCCCCATGGCCGTCGAGTGAAGCCGCCCGGCCTCGTCGGACTGATCGTAGAAGGCCAGAATCTCTGGGCGTACGCGCCGGAAGCTGGACACCTTGGGTCTCCTTCGTTGGTCGGATGACCGGCAGGCTAGAACAGCCGCAGAGGCGGCCACCGCGAATTTCGCCACGCCGCTGGGTCGAGGGGCGACGAGGCCGCGGGCGCCAGCGGGTCAGCGGGATCGCAGAACAATCCCGGACCAGGGCTGCCCGGTGTACCCGATGGCGCTGCGTCGCCCGACACTGGAGTCAGCGCTCGCCCTCCAAGGCTGCGTGGAGACCTTGAACGTCAGCGCGGGAGAGACTGTCGATGATGTCCAGGCAGCGGGTGCGCATGGAACTTGGGCTTTGTCGGTACAGGCGTATGACTGCCGTGACGACGTAGTGGCCGTGAACTGCGTGACGGGTTCGGATGTCGGACAAGCTGGTGCCTGCCTGGCCGATGATGTGCTCACAGGCGTCCAGTGCCGCCGGCGGCAGGGGGCCGGTCGGGTCGTGGAGTGCGAAGGCGAGGTGCCCTAGGTTGTCTGCGAACGCCTCGCTGGCGACGAATGCCTGCACGAGCTCGCTTGCTTGGGACGGCAGCAAGTCGAAGGCGTGTCTCATCACGGCCGAGGCGTTCTTGCGGACGTCTTGGTCATCGTCCTCGAATAGGGGCAGTAGTCGCGTGTAGTGCTCGGGGTTGCCGGCGAAGATCGTGGCCGCGCCGCGGCGGGCTGCGGTGTTCAGCTGCAGCACGGTGGCGGGCAGGTCCGGTGTGAGGTTTCCTTGGAGTGCCGCCACGGCCCACGTTTGCCCTGCAAGTTCGGCGATCTGCTGTGGAGCGTCGAGGGCGTCGCGAAGATGGGGGGCGAACCGCGAGGGGTCGCGGGCCAGGGCGTGGATGAGTAGACGTTCAGTTGTATGCGCGTTGTGGACATTTCGGTCCTGATGTGTCATCAGCTGATCGGCTGTGTCCAGCGCGGTCTGGGGATCGTGGTTCATCAGGGCGCGGACGGCTTCGGCGGCGCAGACACGGACGGCGAGTGTGGGGTCGGTGGCGAGCCGGAGGATGAGGGGGCTCAGCTCGGGCACGTGGTGGGCGTCGTGGAACAGGAGCGCTGCACATGTGAGTGCGGCTTGGCCGCGGGTGGAGTTCAGGCCGGCGGTCAGCAGATCGGTGCGCGTGCCCTCGTCGTCCGGCTCTCGGGTGTCGCGTTCCGGTTGGAAGGCCGTTGCGTAGCTTGTGAGTACGGGGAGCAGGGCGGAGGTATAGCGGTCCGGGGTGGCCTGCAGGGCGCGGCAGACAGTGAAGGCGGCTTCTTGGCCGACGGTCTGGTGGGTATGGAGGACCAGTCTTTCCCATGTGTCCGTGCCCAGATGGGGCGCAGCTGCTTGCACGATCGCGCACAGGTACGCTCCGGGCGCGTCGGAGCCGAGGGTGAGGGCAAAGGCGGCGAAGCGTGAGGGCTCTTGCCCTGCTCGGGTGCCGAGCGTGCTGGCGAGCTCGTGTGCGCCGCCCCGGGGTGGCCAGAAGCGATCAGGCTGAGGTCGGGCGTATTTGTCCAGGGCTCGGCGCCATTGTTCGTCGGTCATGCGCTCTGCCGCGCGGTCGCTGATTGGAGAGGCGCTCCACGCGGTGGCGATCTCCGAGGGCGGGGTTGGGGCAACGCCAGGAAACTTCCGTTCCAGCTCGTCGAGCCTCCGCCGGGCCTTGTCGCTGCGTCGAGCGGGACTGATGGCTGACAGCAGTTCGTACTGCGCCCAGCCCCACCGGCTGGGCCAACCCTTCTCCCGTCGACGCTCCGTTTGCGGGTAGTACCCAAGAAGTACTTCGGTCAGGTGATCGAGAGCCCCGTCGGTGCAGTGGGGTGTGGCAGCCTCGATGAGTTCGCGGGATGCCCAGCGGGGACTGTCCACCCAGCCCAGTCTGAGGTTCCGGTGGTCACTGTAGAGCCAGGTAATCGCCTCGTCGGTCGCGTCTCGGGCGGTGTGAAGGCGACAGGTGAGGAAGCGTGCGATTTCACTTGTGGACCTGCTCAGTTTCGACAGGGTGTCGGCTGCGGCAGTCGAGTCGGAGGCTGGCAGGGCACGCAACGCGCTGTCAAGGGCGGAGAGTAGTTCTGCGTCAACGCCTCCACCGCCCAGGCGTCGATACGTCCAGCGGCTGCCTGAGTGTTCGGCGGAGGCATGGGCGGATTCGGCGGTGCTGATGACGAAAGGCAGGACGTTGTCCGTGTATGCCTTGGGTGCGGCCTCTGCGATCCGCGACAGGACGGTGGAAGCGGTCTGAGAATGAGCCGAGAGGTACTCGTCGGAGAACAGAGCGTTGATGCCGTCATCGAGCGCTCGGGCCAGTGCCCGATCGAGGTAGGCGCCCACAAGTCTGGCTGCCGGACCAGGATCGGTCTCAGCAAAGGCGTAGAGCAGAGACCAGAAGTCGCTGTTACTCGCGATAGGTCCGCGCGCCTCATCGACCTGCCCTCTATGGATCAAGTCAACGACCAGGTCAACCAGCCCTGGAGTGAGTGACCATTCCACGAGTGCGAGGATGCGCTGTCTCCATTCGGGCGTAGTGCCGATGTGGGGACGTACCAGCTCTGCTGCTCTCTCTGGCCTGTGCCGTGCGGCGACGAGCAGTTCCGTAAACGCGGCGTCGACGGATTCAGCGGCGCCCAGCCAGCGTTCCCACCTGTCGCCTTGGTCTGCGGCATCGAACCAGGATGGCAGCGCAAGCAAGCGGCGTACCTTGCGCGCCACCGGGCTTGCGCCCCAGGCGAACGGCTCGACGGCCAGCCAGTCCGCCGGGGTGGCGTCCAGCTGACCAAGGACGACGGTAATCACGTCGTGCAGGTGCGAGCGGATCCGGGTGGAGCCGAGTAGCCGCACTGTGGTCTCACGGAACCGATCGGGGTCTGTGCCGGCAAGGTGCTCGAGGATCTGGCGGGTCTGTGCTCGCCGAAAGAGGTGCTGTCCGGAGTCGGCCAGGAAGTCGTGGACGTCCCTTCCCGTAGCGAGGAAGGACCGGGCGAAGAGGTAGTCGAAATAGGTCTCGTGGAAGAACCCGGTACGTTCCTCGTCGCTGACAAGAACTCCCTGCGACTCCAGCGCCCGGACTTCCTTCATCGGATAGCCGTCAAGGAGGGCAAGCGGTGCTTGCAGGCTCTCCTGTTCACTCATGGAGGCGCACAGGGTGCCCGTGATCCCTTTCCAGTCGAGTTGTCCGATCTGCCCTTCGATACGTTCGCGTACCTCGTTGGTGTAGCCGTCGTAAAGCTGCTGCAAAGTCCGGTAGGGCACTGCACGGGCTGCAGGGGAGAGATTGCCGAAGACCGCCAGGTGCAGGGGGGTGCGTAGCAGCTCCAGCGTCACCGGGCGGAGGCGGTCGGGATCATTCCCACCTGCGGCGAGGATGGCTCGCACCGACTCCTCGGCCAGTTCTCCGACCAGGAATCTCGTCGCTCGCGCAGTGTCGGCAGTCAGCCCCCTGAGCCTGCTGTCCTGGTCGATGTCGACGGTGCGGGCCACCAAGAGCACTTTGACGTTCGGCGTGACCGAGAGCTGGGCGAGAACATCCTCCAGAGCCTCGAAAGCATCTGACATGCGACCGCTGTACAGGCTGACAGCGTCCAGTTGGTCGATGACGAGGAGCGCCGGCCCTCCGCCTGCGACTCCAGGCAGCAAGATCCCCGGTGAGTCCTGCAGGTTCATCTTGACGCCGAGGTCTCTTGCTGTTTGCACCGTCGGGTCGGCTGAGTCCATACGGACGGCAGCGACTGGCCACCCCTGGCTTGCAAGCCGATCCAGTACGTCCGCAGCGACCGTCGATTTACCCGAGCCCGCCTGGCCCTCGCACAGCACCATCTGCGGACCGCCTTCGACCATTAGCCGGTCGCAAAGCTGGTCGACGTGAGGACGCGCGGCCAATCCGAAGGTGGGCGTGCTACGGCGCACGCGTCGCAGGAACCTGTCTGCGGTGTCTGCCAGGACGTTGAGCGTATTGCTGTCTCCGGTCAACCGACGGGGTCGGATCCCGTCAAGAGAGAGCAAGTGGCTGCGGATCGTGGGACCGGTGAGCCACTGATGCAAGTGATCATCCAGATATCCACTCAGCTGCCTGACGATGGCCTCCGGAGCACCTACGAACAATTGCTCATACGTGAGGTGGACCAGCCGTCGCAGGTTCTCTGGCGTGTAGTGCTCCACGTACACACACTGCAGGTACCGCCAGGCGGTGTCCCGGGTTGTGGGCTCGCCATCGCCAGTCCAGATACCGAGCACAGTCGTGAAGTCAGCCCCCTGGGCCTTGGTGAGAATCCCTTCGAACTCAGCGAGCGTGACAGCGGCCCTGGCACGGTCAGCAAGGTCGCGCAGTTCGGGCGAGCCAGTCGACAGTACGAGTCTCACCTTCTTACCGGCCGCAAGATGACCTACGACGGCCTTGAGAATCGTTCCTGTCGCTCGCAACTTCCAGGGTCCCTTGGACGGCACGTCCTTTACTTGGTCGCACCAGGCACCGTCGTTGGCCTCGATCTCAAACTCAATGCCTTCGCCAGCCTGTCCTGGAGGCTCAAGGCGAATCCGGGAGGCTTCTCCACGAAGGATCTCCGCCACCCTCAGCGCGGTCCACCAGTCCTCGTACCGGTTACCTGCCTTGTCTGCCGGCCCACCGGACAACCCCATTGCGCATCACTTCCCCAGGACACGACAGCAGACTCCTCACCCGCAGAAGCCAACAACCAGTGTTCCACTCCTGCCCAGCGCTTCCGGACCAGTCACGGACCAAAACTCCGGATCAGCCCGCAGGGCTCGCCGCGATGGACCATCTCCTCTCCGGCACACCGCTACTGTCCACCGGGCGCCCAGCTGCGGCACGTCGGAACTCAGCCTGCATACCGGGGCATCGGCCTCGCCAGGCTCGCCCTGCCACGCCGCCGCCAGCCGGGCACTTCGGCTCGCGCGGCCGCGGTCTCGCCTGACCCTCAATCGCTTGCGTCCGGCAACACGACGAAGACCAGGCAGCTCGCGGACTGACTAACGTCTTCTACCGAGACACGGTACGCCCCTGGTTCCGGAAAGGTGATCCGCATCCAAAGGTGCTTGCCGTCTGGGTGCAGCGGAACGTTGGCGGCGTAGTCCGGAGGGCCGTCGGCTACGAGAGTGCAGCGCGCGCGGGCCTGTGCCAGGGCTCCGTGGACCCGAATCCGGCAGGGCTGTCCCGCTTCCACGACCTCGGGCAGAAACAGGGAGATGCCGTCTTGGGACGGCAGCCCGATCCCGCCTTCGGCGGGCAGAGAACGCACGGAGCCAGGCCCCTTCGAGCCGAGAGCGGTTTCCGCCGAGAGCGGTTCCTGGCCGAGATAGTCGTCTTGCAGTAGCAGGGCTTCCACGTACCTTGCCACCACGTTCTCCACGATGAGCGACCCGTGCCGGATCTGAACAAAGCAGTCGGCACGCGGCGAGCCGGCAGAGCCCCTGGGCACGAGGCCGTCTCCTCCCGAGTCCCACCGCAGAACCGTTCCCCGGCTGTCACGCACCTGCTTCCCATCACTCGACAACCTGGGAGTGGTTTCGAGCGGGCGGAGGTCGCCGTACGTGACGTCCACGCTTTGCACAGTCGGCTGTCCGATACCCACCACCGCGCGAATGCGGGGCCGCAGAGCGGCCAGGTCCGTGGTGCGCCGGGTGTGCATCGCCTGCGCCGCAAGCGCGGTGTCACCCCCCAGGACGTCCACGTCGCCGAGTTCCAGGCGCCGTAGGCGGCCATGGTCCTCGACGCAGCGGTAGTCGGGCAGCAGGTCGTAGAACCCCGGCAGGGTGCGCAACAGTTCCCGCATACGACGGTGGGGCAGAGATACCTCCCCGGACGGCGAGCTCAGCATCTCCACAGCCTTGGGAGTACCACGGAAGGGCGTTCCGAGGCACATGATGGTCCGGGTGTTCTCCGCGAGCCAGGAGTCTCGGTCCACCGCCGTACAGGTGACGAGTCCGCCCGACGAATGCGCGATGAATACGAGACGGGGCTCGCGGTCGTCGGCCATGTCCCGGCGTGCCTGTGGCACCGCCGGATGAGTGCGCCAGCGTTGCAGGTGCCGCGCGGCTGCCTGGGCCAGGAGACGGGCATTGTGCTCTGCCGGCAGTCGCCAATCGTAGGGGAACTCGAGTACGGCATCGGGATGTGCGACATGGTGACGGATGGCCTGCAGCAAGCGTCCGTATGGCTCGATGGCACCCAGCAGGGGAGCCCAGGCGGGGGTGCGCAGCAGGGAGACTGCGCGTACGCGGCGATGGTCGCCCTGTAGCTCGTCTTCCGTAAGCCGTAGGGCGTCGCCCCCGCCGCGCATCCAGGCGTGGGCGAAGCCGGTCGGGGACTCGTGGCCCCAAACTCTCTCGCCGGTGTGGGCGTCCACCAGAACACTGCCCATGAATCCGGGCACAACGACAACCGCGTCCGCTGTGGGCAGGTTTCCGAGGGGCGGTGAGCCGGGACGACGGATCGAACCGGTCCGTGCGAATTGCGCCTGGTCGACCTCGTACTGGTAGGTGTTGACCAATGCGTGGTTCCAGGACAGGCGGTGCTCGGCCTCGCTCTCGACGTACTCGCTGACGGTCTCGCCCCGAGCGACACTGTTGTGCCCCACCAGCCAGTTATCGGGGTCCTCGCCGAAGGTGCCAGCATCGCGAGGCCTGTCTTCGGAGGTGTGAGGCATCCGCCTGCCCATCCGCGCCGTCTCCTCCAGGTCGCGCACCTCGACGTCGCTGAGCGACGCGCGGAGCACCTGCCCGGCGGAACCGTCGACGTCCACTCCGAGAAGGCGGGCCGCCTCCGATACCAGTTCCGGCATCTGGTCACCGACCTCTGCGGCCAGTTCGCGCACGAGCGCGGGATGCCGGGCGCGCTCACGCGAGCCGAGACGGGCGACGCGTTCCACCACTTCGGCGCGCAGTTGCGCGACCTCGGGCATGTCCGCGCTGTCCTGTCGCCGGTGCAACCGCAGTTCGGCCACGGCCACGGTGAGCATCCGTACGTCGCCGAGGGCCGAGGACTCTGCCGCGTTGCGCGCCTGGCCAAGCAGGGCCAGTGCGGCACGGAAACGTCCGAGGTCCTCCTCGATGCGTGCGCCGCACACGGCAATCTCCACGAAGGTCTCGGTGTCGGAGGCGCTTGAGGCGAGTTCCAGCACCGGCTCGACCATGGCCAGGGCTTCGTCTGTACGGTCGGCTGCGGCCAGGGCCCGGATGCGCAGCGCGGACAGCCGCGCGTCCTCGCTCACCTGGTCCAGGCGCTGGTCCAGCAGGTCCAGCGCGGCGTCGGCACGGCCATCGGCCAGTCGTTCGGTACACGTGCGCAACGCCTGGCGCCTCCACGTCTCGTCGTCTGCCTGGCGCAGCAGGTCGGGTGCGACAGTGAGGCCAAGGCGTTCGGAGAGGTACACCCGGCTGCGAGCGGGCAGTTCGTCCAGTGCGGATTCCAGCAGCGGGCCTGTTGCGGGCAGCCACCGGCTGTCGAGGGTCTTGGGCGACTGGGCGAGACACAGCCGGTGATAAAGCTCCTCCGCCCGGTGCTCAGCCGCGTTGGCGGGGTCGGTCTCGCCCTGCGTGACGTAGTAGCTGACCGCTTTGCGCTGGATGCTTCTGACGACCTTGCCCGCGTCGCCGCGCAGCATCGGCAGCATCACGCGGCGTACATCGGCGCGGTGGACGACGGCTTCCTGGCCCGGCACGTCCGCAACCAGCGCAGCTTCGTCGCGGAGTTGATGGAACAACACGCGGGCCCGTCGCTCGTCGACGCGACCCAGGCCGCAGGGTGCCGCAAGCACCTTGCGGATGACATCCGGCGTCACTCGGCGCACGGTGAGTCCTGGACTGGCGATGCGGCGCAGGTCCCGGTTCTCCAGATGATCCAGGATGCGCCGGTACAGAACCCCTTGGCGTTCTTCGGGCCGGAGGCGCAGCTGGACCAGGCGGCGCAACGCGGGGTCGCGCAGTGCCTGCGGCCCTTCCCTGCGGAACAGGTCGGCGGCGAGCTTCAGGCTGAGCGGATCCGATCCGACAGTCTGCGTGATGGCGTGCAGTGCCGCCTCGTACTCCTGGCCGTCACCGGGCAATAGACGGCGCAGGAAGGCCAGAGCAGTGGCGGGGTCGAAGCCTTCAAGGGGCAGTTCCGTGAACCTTCGGTCCTCGATCGGTGCCCGGCCGGCACCGACGATCCGTAGCCGCGGGCAGGCGTCCTGGAGCATTTCGAGGAAGTCCAGAAGACGGGCCACCGCGAGTGGCCCTTTGCGCTGTACGTGCTCGAACGTATCGAGGAACAACAGAATCGGCCGGCCGTCCGGCGAGGCCGTTGCCAGCAGGCGGCGGAACATCTCTGCGATGGTTCGCTCGTCGCGGGCTCGCCCCGACCTCGAGCCCTTGCTGCCCCTTTGTTCGCTCTCGGCCCTGGTGTCTGCGTGGAGCGTGGTGAGCAGGACGTGCTCCAGTGCACGCACCACTTTTCCGTCGAGCTCGGGTACGAGCACCTGCAACTGGCGCACGGCTTCGCTGAGCAGCGTAAGTGGTTGCTCCGGCACCAGGTCCGTGCGGTCGAAGGGAAGGTGGACGAAGAGCAGTCCCTGCGCAGGCCGTGCCCGGTCGATGTGGTGGAGCGCGAACCGAGCCACCAGTGAGGACTTCCCCACTCCCCCAGGACCGTGGATCATCAGCCAGCCGCGCTCTCCATCGGCGCGCGAGTCACCCGCGTGGGTGTACGCGGCCAGGACGTCGAGTTCCGCCTCGCGCCCGCAGAACGTCGGATCGGCGAGCGCCTCCAGAGGCTGCAGGAGCCTTACCAGTTCGATCTGCCGCGCGAGGTCGTCCGGGTCGGGCAGCGTGACGGTGTGCTCGGCAAGGGCGGCGCGGGCGCCCGGCGCGTCGTCGAACCAGCGGACGAGAGTGAGGACGGCGTGCAGGTCTTCGGGGCTCAGCTCGTCGGGGAGCAGCGCGGTGCCCGTCAGCAACTGCTCCGCGTGGTCCCGGGCGGTGTCATGCCCGGCCGGGACGCCCGAGCGCATCGCCGTCAGCAGGTTGTCCGGGGTTCGCAGGCGCTCCAGGGTCGCCGTGCGCACGTCCGGGACCAGCCTCCAGCGCCGGCCTCGGCGGGTATGGGCCCTGTCGCAGTCGTGGATGAGGAACTCTCGCAGCACCGCCGCCTCGGCGCTCTCCTGGGCCCCCTGTTCTTCCAGTTCTGCCGCGTCGAAGGCGCCCAGCAGGGCGGTCTTCTCCCGCAGGGCCCACCGCTCAGCCGAGACGTCGCCGGGCACCTGCAGGACGCCGCTGAGCGCGGGGGCTTCCTGCAGGAGGTGCAGGATGTCGCGCAAGGTGAGCTCCCGCGCCGGCGAGGACTCAGACACCGCTTCCTCCGTACCTCTCATACAACTGCCGGCCGCGGAACGCCGCCGCCGCGGAGACCTTGTCCAACGGCAGGGGCGCGTCGCGGTCGTGATCGTCGCCGACGGTCTCGCGGAGCACGTCCGACACCATGAGGTCGGCGACCTCCTGGGCCATCTGGGCTCCGGCGCTCACCGCGATCGCGCAGAAGAACTCGCGCAGGTCATGGATGCCGATCGGTGTCAGGCGGGTGCGCCACACGTACGGATCGACCGATGGCGGAAGCTTCCCGCCATAGGCGATGAGAACCATGCTCAGCCGCTCGCCCATCTCTCCGTTGGCCACGGCCTCTGCGAGGCTCTCCACCAGCCGCAGGGCCTGCGGGGTCAGCGCTGTCCTGACCAGGCCGTCGAAGACCAGCCAGAGGTCCTCCCGCGACGTCCGCATGTACTGCTTCGCGAGGTTCACCACCCGCCTGACCTGAGCGTCCTCCGTGGCAAAGGCATCGCCCCGTCCAAGGTCCCAACCGATCTGGTCGCTGAGTTCGGCGACGATGTCACGCACCTCGACGGGCTCTGCGTAGGTCGAGAAGTCGATCTTGTACGGCTTGATGCCTTGCCCGTGGAGAACATGGCAGAGCAGGAACCAGGTCCACGTCTTGCCGGATTTGCGAGCGCCGTCGACGATCAGCACGCGGCCGCTCTGCGCATCGAGCATCTGGCGCAGCTTCTCGCGCAGATCCCGACGGTTGATGAACGCCCTCGGCAGGCCGGAGCCGAGCAGCAGCGCCGCGCACGGATCGGCGTACCCCGCGGGGGGCTCCTGCGTGAGAAGCACCTTGAAGATGCCGTAGGCAGTGCTGTTGGCGTCCAATGAGACGATCTGGACCAGCGTCCTCAACCTGCCCGCAGCGGCGGCATGCTCCAGCACCCGCGGCCAGATGTCGGTCATCGGGCCGCTCCACTCGATGGCCGCCGGCAGCATGCCGGCGGTCTTGACGAAGCGCTTGACGGCGTCCTCGACGTCGTGGACCTTGAGCAGCACGCCCAGCAGCTCCTTGGCCTGCGGATCATCGAGGCGGAAATCCGTGCGGTCGAGCAGAAATGTCACAGTCTCACCTCAGCCCCGCGTTCGCCATGCCCGCGACGACCCGCTCGATCCTGACGCCCTCGTTTCGGTACTCGGGTACAGGCTCGCTCAGCTTGCCGGTCCTTGCGTAACGACGGTGGAGCGCGACGAGCCTCCACCGCTCGTCGAAAACGGGCGCCCCCGATGACCCTCGTTCGGTATCGGTCCAGTACTGCACAACGTGGTCGTCGGCAAGCCGAACCACGTTGTGCCGTGCGGCCAGTTTCTTCACCCCGCCGTGGGGGTGCTGGATAATGTAGACGCGGTCACCGGCCTCCACGTTCACGCGCTCGGGCAGCTGCACGACGACCGCCCCCTCGGGCATCGGCTCGGCCACTCTGATCACCGCCCAGTCATCCTTGGCGTCGCCGATGACGGAGTCTGGATCGCAGGCCACGGTGACGTGCGCCAGATCGCGTCCGTCCAGGTCCTGCTCGTATCCGAACCATGCCTCGGCCTGGACCATGGGGCTGCCGTCCCGATCGTGCAGTACGTGATGGTTGGTCATAAGTAGGTCGTCGCCCACCCGGAACGCGGTGCCGTAGTAGGGCTGCCCCTGGCTGTCCGTCACGCGCAGCCGGCAGACCGCCGTAGCCTGTTCCATTCCCCGTCTGAGGAAAGCCACGTCCTGGAACGTGCTACGGGAGAAGATCTGCCGCTCCAGGGAATCCGGATCGGTGAAGTGCTTCCAAGCGCCCGACGGGGACTCCGGCTCCGGAGCCTCGAGAACCGGTCGGCCCTCCGTCAGCTCCTTGAGGCGCTCCGTAACGGCGAGGTCCGGTCCATCCTGAATCCGAGCGAGCAAAGCCCTCAGCTTGCCCTGGTTGCGCGCGACGGCGATGAGATCGAACCAGACCCCGTAGATCGGCTGCTGCCACGGCACGTGCTGGGTGGCGACGCCCGCCTCCCGTGCCATTGCCTTCACCGCGGCCGGATCGTCGTAGAAGGAGGCGAGCAGGTCACGCAGTTCGCGTGCACCAGGGTCGCTCCAGTCGAAGGGGAGGCTGTCCAGAAAATGCGTCATCGTTGTCACCTTGTCGAACGGAGCCTGCGCGCCCGTCACTTCTGCGGCTGGAAGGACCAGTAGGACCCGTCCGTGTGCGGCACGGACACCAGCCCGAAGCGCTGGGACGGCGGAAGTGACCGCCGCAGCAACCCGTGCACGTCGGCGAGGACGGATCGGTGGTCGCCCACGTACGCGTGGCTCATCAGCCCGGTGTCGAGTGCGGTGGCGTCAATCGTGTCGAGCCCCGGGGCCACGATGATCCCCGCCCCGGACTGACCCGCCCGCGGGGCTGCGGCCAGTGAACTCGAGACAGCCAGCGCGCGGTCGGCGGAGGAGGCGTAGAGTGTGCAGCCCTTTGCCTGCCGGACGATCCGGGGCAGCCGCTGCCGGAACGACTCGGCGTCGACGTCGGGTGCCGCAAAGATCACCTGGCCGACCCTGCCGGAGCCCTCGGGCAGGGTCGTGGTGTCGAGGTCGGCGAGGGCTTCGGTGAGCAGCCTGTTGCCCATGCTGTGCGCGACGATGTGCACCTCGCTCACGCCCGTCTCGGTCAGCACGTGCCGCAGGAAATCCTGGAAGTACGGCACCGAACGGCTGACGGAGTTCTCGTCTGTGACGTAGCCACGCACGGCGCCCTTGGACGGCCAGCTGTAAAGGATGGGGACACCGGTGAAGTTCAGGTCGTAGGCGATCTGCGCGGCGCGGATCGCCGCGTCGGGAAAGGTCACGTTGTACCCGTGGATGAACACCAAGGCCTGTCCGTCCTCGACCTTCGCGAAGCGCGTACGGGCGAGTTGGGCGAACTCGTGCGCGGTCGACGTCGTCACCGCGCCGAGCGTCGCCACCCTGGCGGGGTCATCGCGGAACCGTAGCCGCCACAGGCGCGGTTTCTCCGCGGCTCCCATGCGGTGGTCATCGGGGATGCTGACGCGGAGCTCACCGTAGGCCAATGGGCCGCGCTCCGAACTGAAGCCGCTCTGTCCCGGGGCGGTTGCCCGGTCCGTGGCGTAGAGAACGGGCACCAGCAGGGCACGCTGCCATGGAACCCAGTCCGGGGGCGGAGGTGCCGGCCCGAACCGTTCCTGACGCTCCAGCAGAGCGTCGAACTCCGCGGCCAGCAGGTCACCAAGCGGCTCGTGTGCCTCGAAGACCGCCACCACTTCACGCGCCGCGGCGTGAATGGCCTCGTTCTCCGCCAACTCGAACCCCTCACCGGACGTGTCCCGCGCGGCGTCCAGTGCACGCAGCGCCACCAGCGCCCGAGCCTCGAAGCGCTCGAGCTCCGTACCGCGCAAGAAGTCGCCCGCCTTCGGCCAGACATGCGTGACCACCGACACGAGCGGCCCCCAGTCCTCCACTCCCCCACCCCCAAGGACAGCAACCAGCCGACAGGACCCCCTGGTCCCCCACACGCATCATAGGGCGCGGGATGACGAAGCAAGCCCCGAACGCGGTCCCCACACACACCCCGCCCGCCAGGCGGGCGACTCCTCAGCGTCAGGCTGCGACGGGGTGCCGGGCACTTCGGGCATGGCGTCGAGCGAGATCCGGACCATGTCCGGACCAAGGCGGCGGCCATTACCGCTAGGACTGTCGTTTCCGCAGATCAACGCGGCCGCCCTGTGTGTACTACCAAGCAGACGAAGAACCTGCTGTGCTCCCGAAACGGTGAAATCAGGCCGCTTCCCAGAGGCCGGCGTCCAGGATCCGGGCAGCCTTGGTGATGCTGCCCGGCATCAGGTGCCGGTAGGTGCGGTACGTCTCTTCGATGGACTTGTGGCCCATCCATTCCGCGACGTCGGTGATGGGGATGCCGTTGCCGAGAGCGTTCGAGGCGAAGTAGTGCCGGAAGCCGTACATCCCCACACCTTGCTCTGGCGGGAGGTTCTCGAAGAGTCGCTTCACGCGCCGCCGCTCCATCGGCTCCGTGTAGCAGCCACTGGGACCTCGCAGCAGGTATCCGTCCCCTGTTGTGCCGTACTTCTCCGCGTAGCGCTCGATCGCCTCATGGACCGATCGGGGCAGAGGCACCTCGCGGAACTCCCCCGTCTTCCGGTGCTTCAGCTTCGTCGGCTTGTGCGTATTGGAATGGATCTGCTCGTCGACCCGGTACACGTCCTTGGCCACGACGTTGTTGACGTTCACCGCCCGCGCCTCGCCATTCCGGAGCCCGCATCCCGCCATCATCACGATCTCCAGCGCAAGGTCCGCATCGGCAACCGCCAAAGCCTGCTTCACATAGCTGAGCGAAGGAATGGCCACCTGCTCACGCACGTACTCCGGCTCCTGGACACCCTTCACCGGGTCGTCCGCCATGGCCCCCTTGGCGTACGCGTCCCGCAGGATGGTCTTGAGAACCCGGAATATGTTCACCTGGTTGCCCCGCCCGACCCCATCGCCCTCCATCTCGTCAAGAAAGCGCTCGACCACCATCGGCGTGACCGAATTCAGCTTCCTTGCCCCCATGCGAGGAACGATGTGCACGTTGATCGAGCTGTCGACGTGCCAGCCGGTGGAGTAGTCCGCCATCCTGCGCTGCCGGGGCCGCCACTGCTTCGCGTACTCCTCGACCGTCAACTGACCCAGCTCGCGCCGGGCCGCCGCCACGGACGGTGTCGTGGTCTTCTTCTCCGCGTACAGCTGCGTGAGGCGCTCGATCGCGTCGTCCTGCGTGTCGTATCCGCACTCCTCGCGCTGCTTACCGAGGGCGTCGCGGAAACGGATCGAGTACGGGTGGGGACAGCGGGTGGGCTTGGCGCAGCCGCAGTCCTTGAAAAACGAGCCCATGCCGCGGGCGAGCTGTCGGGCCATGTCGCGAACCATCCGATCCAGCCCAAGAATCATGCTCAGGCGCCTACTGCGGGTCGATGGTCAGCAAGCGCGGACACCATGCGGACGCATGCTGACCGTTTGCTGACCTGAGGGGGGCACATGATGCCCCTGACCTGAGGCAACGCCAAATAGTCAGATCTTGGACTTGAATATCGTTCGCAGCATTGAGGTACTCCTGGACATAGGCTCCCTGCCTGCGTTTTTGCAGGTCAAGTGCTATTTTCATACTCTACAACGGTTCGCACGGCACGGGCGGCTCTCCAGGTCCCTCAGGACTGATGCCCACCACTTGCCGACTTTCCCGACGCTTCACCGGGCACCGTCAGGGGCCTCGCCCGCTCCCCCGCCTCGATCGACGGTGATCGTGCCGGCGACAGTACCGCCGTGCAGGAGCTTCCACTCCCGGTCGGGACAGGTCACTCTGCCGCGCCCCTGGCCTCTGGTGACCCGGGTGCAGGCGCGGATACGGTTTTCGCGTTCCGGGGTCGGTGGCTCAGGGTGAGGATGGCGTCCATCAGCCGGGCCGGCAGGAGCCGGGCGAGGGGGACGATGATGGCGGCGTCCGTGCCGAGGGTGTAGCGGGCACGCGGCCGGCGCCTGGTCGCCACCCTGGCGATCCTGGCCCCCGCCTTCGCCGCCGGCAGGGCGCGTTCGAGGAAGGCTGCGTTGGACGCCACCGTCGCGTTGACGAGGTGGCTGTAGAGATGCCGGTGTTCGGTGCTCATCGCGGCGGCGAGTTCGAGCGAGAGAGCACCGCTGCGGGCGGCCATGTCGGTCCGGACGCCGCCGGGCTGGACGACGACCACCTGTACGCCGTGCGCCGAGACCTCGCGGCGGAGGGAGTCGCTGGCCGCTTCGAGGGCGAACTTGGTTCCCGCGTACGCCCCGAAGACGGGCAGCGCGGCCACTCCGCCCACGGAGCTGATGTTGACGACCCTGCCCCGGCTCCGCCGCAGGAAGGGCAGGAGCTTCTGGATGACGGCGATGTGTCCGAAGAGGTTCACCTCGAACTGCTCGCGCCACAGAGCGAGGGGGAGCACCTCGACGGGGGCGTTGATCTCGATCCCCGCGTTGTTGACCAGGACGCGCAGGGCGCGCCGCTCAGGGTCGTCGGCGATCCGCCGGGCGAGGGCCTCCACATGGTGGGGGACGGTGATGTCCAGGGTGACCGGTTCGATGCCGTCGGCCCGGATGGCGTCCGCCTCGCCGTCGGTGCGCACCCCGGCGAGGACGTGGTAGCCCATCGAGGCGAGGGCACGGGCTGTCGCGGCTCCGATGCCCGACGAGGCGCCGGAGACGACGACGAGTTCGTCGGGCTTCCGGTGGTTCTTCCGCCGGTCTCTCGGCGAGTCTTGCGGTGGACGGATCACGAAGGCGGTTCCTTTCACGAGGCGGGGGTTGCGGGCACGTCCAGGGGGAATCGGGTGCCGGTCAGGTGCTCCGACACCTCCCACAGCCGCCGTGCCGCCGAGCCGTCACGCGCTCGGGCGGACCGTCCGACCTGCGTCGGCGCGCCGCGCATGCCCCAGAGCCGGCCGGGGCCGGCATAGCTGTCGCCGGGAAGGTCCGCGGTGGCGGCGTACAGGGTGGGCAGGGCGCCCTCCTCGGCACTTTGGGCGACGAGCCCGACGAGGAACTTCTCGAAGCGCAGACCCGGGGAGGGCTTCTGCACCGTTCGCATCAGGTTCGTCGAGGAGATACCGGGGTGCGCGGCCGTCGAGATGACGGGTGATCCCGCGCGGGTGAGTCTGCGTTGGAGTTCGGCGGCGAACAGGAGGTTGGCCAGCTTGGACTGCGCATACGCGGCGTTGGGCCGATACCGCCTGCGCTCCCACTGGAGGTCGGAGAAGTCCAGGGAGCCGATCCGGTGCCCGAGCGAGGCAACCGTCACGACCCGCTCCCTGATGCGCGGAAGGAGCAGGTTCGTCAGGGCGAAGTGACCCAGGTGGTTGGTCCCGAACTGCAACTCGAATCCGTCCGCGGTCCGGGAAAGCGGCCCCAGGGAGAGACCGGCGTTGTTGACCAGCAGATCGACGTGGCCCGGAAGGTCACGGGCGAAGGCCCGGACGGAGGAGAGGTCGGCGAGATCGAGGGCGCGGACCTCGACCGGCCTCGTCATGGTCGCCGCCGCGGCTTGCCCCTTCTCCGGATCGCGTACGGCCAGGACGACCCGAGCTCCACGCTCGGCGAGGGCACGGGCCGTGACGAGCCCGATGCCGCTGTTCGCGCCGGTGACGACAGCGGTGCGACCGGTCAGGCCGGGCAGGTCGGCAAGAGAGAATCTGGACATACCGCGAGAGTAGACACTGGCAACATTGTTGTCAATGGCAACATTGAGTGTGGGTAGGCTGCTCCCATGCCTGACACCACCGAGCGGCGGCCTTACCACCACGGGAATCTCCGCACGGACCTGCTCGACGCGGCGGAGCGCAGCCTGCGGGCGCACGGGCCCGAGCAACTCTCCCTGCGGGATCTGGCACGGGACGTCGGGGTCAGCCACGCGGCACCCCGTCGGCACTTCGCGGACCGCCGCGCACTGCTCGACGCCCTCGCCGAGTCGGGCTTCACGCGCCTGGGCGAGAAGCTGCGCGCCGCGGTGGACGAGATCGGTGGCGAGGACGATCTGCCGGCCCGCCTGCACGCATTCGCGTCGGCCTACGTCAGGTTCGCGACCGAGAACGCCGCCCTGACGGAGCTGATGAACTCCAGCAAGCACCGTCCGGGAGCCACCGCTGTCGCGGAGGCCGCCGCAGCCACGTTCGGCCAGATCGGCGACCTGATCAGAGACGGCCAGGAGCGCGGGGAGTTGGAGGGGGACGACCCGGAGGAGACCGGACTCATCATCTACGCAACAGTCCTGGGGATCACCTCCATGCTCAACAGCGGCATGATCGAGCCCGCACGACTCGAAGGACTCGTGGGCACGGCGGTGACACAGTTCCTCCGAGGCGCCCGCCCGGCGGAGCCGCGCTGACCGGATGACGCGATCGTGTCCAGGACGCGCCCGGAGCACCGGCTCGGGATCCCCATGTACGCCGGTTGCGATGTCACTCTTGGTACGCCCCGGGCCCGCCGTCCGACCGACGGGTCACGTGATCGGTCGTCGGGCCACGTCGGTGCCGGGCGAAGGCGGTCACCCGTCTGCGGAGTGGGCGTCGGCAAGGGCCTCCCCGAAGAGTCGTCCGGCGAGTTCCATGCAGCGCATCCGGGCAGGAGAGAAGTCGTAGGGCATCTTGGTGATCGCTGCGGTGGCAGACATCGCTGCGCCCTCCTCCCCTTCCAGGTCGGCGTCGTGGACCTCGAAGATCCTCTCCTCGGCCGCGTCGAGACCAGCTGCCTCGATGGCCTGGTTCAGGGCCATCAGATGAGCGCATCGCTGGACGGCGAGCTCATCGACGCGCGGGTCGTCGGGTTCGACGCCGTCGTCGAGGGCGGCCTCGGCCGCCTCGAGACGGTCCTCCTCGGCCCGCAGGCCGGGGTGGGTGGCCAGCACGATGAACGTGCCGGCCTGGATGGCGGCGCCCAGCGGCCCGAAGATCCGTTCCGTGACCAGCAGGGCGTCCAGATCGGAGGGGCGCAACGCGCCCGGGGGCAGGTGGCTGAGCCGGTCCGTGACCAGTTCGCAGAGCAGCCCCAGCGGGCTGCCCACCGCCTGCAGGCGCTGGACAGCCGCGCGCCGATGTTTGATGGCGGCCTCCTGCGCGGCCAGGGTCTTCTCCAGCTTGCTCAGGACCGACCCGATGAGCGGGGCGTGGTTCCGGGCTTCGTCTCCGGCTTCGTGCCGGGCTTCGCTGAAGGCGGCCCGCATGTCGTCCAGGCTGATCCCGGCATCAGCCATCCTGCGGATCCACAGCAGGCGGGTCATGTCGTCATGGCCGTAGCGACGGCGGCCGTCCCCACCGCGCTCGGGTTCCGGCAGCAGACCGATCTGGTGGTAGTGGCGGACGGCGCGTGGAGTGATCCCGGCGAACGCAGCGGCATCACCGATCTTCACCTGCCGGGGCGGCGTGAGGGAGGGGTACATCGCAGACAGAGCCTTTCGTGCTGTGGTGCCCCGACCCCACCACATGCCGCTACGGCATGTGCAACAACCCCATCCGGGTAGCACCGGAGCCAGGGGCCGCATCTTCCCCTTGATCGCGCACCGGCCGGACCGGGCTGCGGCCCGGCATGCGCCCCACGGCATCGGTGGGAACCAGGGCCTCCGCGGTTTCTGCCACCGGGGAAGCCGCAGCGGCCGGCTACCGGGTCCCTGCCGGGGCCGCGGCGAGCAGGGTGACGGTCACGGTGGTACCACTTCCCGCGACCGAGGTGATGTCCACGTTCCCGTCGTGGGCGTGCACCACCGAGCGGACGATCGACAGGCCGAGGCCGGAACCGCCGGTGCGGCCACGGCTGGTTCCGCTGCGCCAGAACCGGTCGTACACGCGGGGCAGGTCCTCGGGCGGGATGCCCGGTCCGGAGTCGGTGACCCGCAGGACGGCCCGTCCGTCAGGACCGCAGGTGAGAGTGACGTCGATCGAGGCGTCGGCGGGGGTGTGCTGGATGGCGTTGCCGATCAGGTTGTTGAGGACCTGCTGCAGCCGGGGGGCGTCCCCGGTCACGTGCACGGGCTCGGGGGCGTGCAGCCGGATGTCCCGGCCGGGGGCGATGATCCGGGCGTCCTGGACGATGTCCTCGGCGAGTCGGCGCAGGTCGACCGGTTCGCTCGCCAGTGGGCGGCCGGCGTCGAGCCGGGCCAGCAGGGCGAGTTCCTCGACCAGCAGGCGCATCCGGCCGACCTCGCTGTCCACGCGTTCCAAGGCCCGCTCCAGCCGGGCCGGTTCTTCGAGGGCGCCTTGGTGGAACAGGTCGAGCCAGCCGGAGACGGTGGCCAGGGGGGTACGCAGTTCGTGCGAGGCGTCGGCGGCGAAGTTGCGTACGTTCTCCTCCGCACGCCTCTGGGCGTCGAAGGCGTCGTTGACCGCGTCGGCGAGACGATCGGTCTCGTTGTGCCTGTCATAGGTGGGCAGGCGCTCCTGACGGGCCCCGGAGGCGATCGATTCGGCCGCGTCGGCCATCTGCGCCAGGGGCCGCAGGCCGAATCGCAGGATCAGCAGCGCGGTGACGTAGGCGAGGGTCAGCGTGATGCCCACGCTGCCTGCCTGCCGGGACACATAGTCGGTGACGGTGATCCGGTCGGCGTCGGTGCGCACCGTGAGGATGACGGCGGTGGCCTCGATCGAGCCCGTCGGTGAGGTGAGGGTCAGTCCACGGGTGGGGATGCGCCGGGCGATGAGGTCGGGGACGTCCGTGCGGTCCTCGAACACGATCACTTGGTCGAGCCGGTCGGCGGTCAGTGCGTTGACCGCCGTTGGCACGCCTTCACCGAACCGGGCGGCGATCTCACCGTGCGGTCCGATCACGGTGACTCCGAGAACCGGCGCGACCAGGCTGGACATCTGCACCTGCTTGATGGTCTGCGGACCCTTCGCGAGCGCGCGGTGAACGCGGTCCCCGGCGTCCCGCAGGCCGTCCTGCGCCCGGTGTTCCAGGTAGGCGCGCAGGGTCAGGGCCCCGGCGACCGAGTTGCCGACGAGTCCGGCCGTCAGCAGGACCAGGACCCCCAGCAGCAGGCGGGCCCGGATGGTGACCGGCCGCAGCCGCAGGGTGCGGTGTGTCCCGCTCACCGGGCGGCGCGGCGCAGGCTGTAGCCGATGCCACGGATCGTCTGGATCAGCGGCTCACGTCCGTCACCGTCGAGTTTGCGCCGCAGATTGGACACGAAGCGCTCCACGACGACGGAGTCACCACCGAAGTCGTACTGCCACACGGCCTCCAGGATCTGGGAGCGGGTCATGACGTGCTCGGCGTGCGACAGCAGGTAGAGCAGCATCCGGTATTCGGTGGGCGACAGGTCGATGAGGGTGCCGCCGCCGCGGGTGACGGTGTGTCGTTTGTCGTCCATTTCGAGGTCGGCGTAACGCAGGAGGTGGCCGTCGGGAGCGGGGCCGGCACTGGTGCGGGAGCGCCGGATCAGGGCTTGGAGGCGGGCGACGACCTCGATGACGCTGAACGGCTTGGTGACGTAGTCGTCGCCACCGAGGCGCAGTCCACGGACACGGTCCTCCACGGCGTCCCGGGCGGTCAGGAACAGTACCGGTGTGGTGATGCCCCGTGTGCGGATCAGCTGCAGCACGTCGAACCCGTCGCCGCCGGGGAGTCCCACGTCCAGGACGATGACGTCCGGCAGACCGCGGGCCAGGCTGGTCAGGGCCTGCGGTACGTCCTGGGCGAAGTGCACCTCGAAGCCGGAGAACTGCAGGGCCGAGGCCATCAGGTCGCGGATGTTGTCGTCGTCCTCGACGACGAGGACCGTGTCCGGGGATTTCATGCGGGTATGTCCTGCTCGGTCCGGGGTGAAGGCGCCGTGGAGGCGGACGCCGGTCGGTCATGATCCAGTCGTGCCCCCTCAACATCCAGGTCGGGCAGGTGCTTGTCCAGTCCCCTCGGCAGCCACCAGGCCCGGTGGCCGAGCAGTGTCAGGACGGCCGGGACCAGGGTGAGCCGGACCAGGATCGCGTCGAGGGCGACGCCCACCGCCAGGGCCAGCGCGATCGGCATCAGCGCGGGGTCCTTCTCCAGCAGGAAGCTGGAGAAGACCGCCACCATGATCAGCGCGGCGGCGGCCACCACCCGGGTGGCGTGCCGGGCACCGGCGACGACGGCGACCCGGGGCTGCCGGGTGCGGACGTACTCCTCGCGCACCGCGGAAACCATGAAGACCTCGTAGTCCATCGCCAGGCCGAACAGGACGGCCATCACGACGACGGGGACGAAACTGGACACCGGGCCGGCGGAAGGCACCCCCGAGACGGTCCGCGAGCCACCCCCACTGGAAGACCGCGACGGTCGCGCCGAGCGCGGCGCCCACGGAGAGAAGGAACCCCACGGTCGCCTTGACCGGGATCGCCACGGAACGGAACGCGGCCAGCAACAGCAGCAGCGACAGCCCCACGACCACCACGGCGAACGGCAGCAGGGCGGCCGTGAGCTTCTCGGACACCTCGATGCTCACGGCGGTCTGGCCGGTGACGGCGATGTCGCTGCCACTGCGCTCGGCCAGCGGCGCGAGTCGGTCCCGCATCGAGTTGACGAGGTCGGTGGTCTCCGCGTCCCGGGGAGGGACGGCGCCTTCTCGTAGATGTCGAACCTCGCGGCCAGGCCGGTGCCCACCGCGAGCACCGCCATCAGCAGCGGCAGCCCGGCGCTCAGCAACTGCCCGACGGTCACGGCCAGCACCAGCAGCGCCACCAGCAGACCGAGCGCTTCGGCCGGTCCGCTCGGCGATCCGGACTCCCGATAGGCCTCACCGCCGAACAGGACATCGATACCGGCCGCACGGCTGCTCTCCCGGTGTCCTCTCCAGCGCGTCGAGGGCGCCCTCCTCGATGGCCTCGTGCCGGGCCGCCCCGAACCAGAGCTTCGCCACCGCCGTACGCCCGTCGGGTGACACCGTGCCGACGGCCGTGGGGTCGGTGACCGAGGTGACGCCCGGCACGGTGGCTGCGGCGGTCAGGGACCTGCCCATCGCCCCGGCCACGGCCGGGGCGTTGTACGTGGCGTCCTCGGGCGTCTCGAAGGCGATCTGGGCGCTCTGGTGCCCGGAGGAGGGAAAATGCCGGTTCATCTCGGTGAGGGCGCTCTGCGCCTGCGAACCGGGAATGTCCGTCTCGGCGGTGAACTCACCGGCGGTCCGGACTCCCAGTGCGATGACCGCGGCCATCAGCACCAGCCAAGCGGCCAGCACCGCGCGCCGCGAACACCCCCCATCGGTACAGCAGTACAGCCATGGTCAAAGCCCGTCTCTGTGGTCGCGACGATCGACGAAAACCCATGGAAATCCGACGGGGTGACGGAACACCAGTGCATTCCTTGACGGTTTCCTGACGGTTTACCGGATCGGGCGGACCGGGCTTCCGATCCGTCCACGCGCCGCCCTACTGTCGGCCGGATCGGCGCCACACGGGTGCCCGGCCCCGTCAAGGAGAGAAGCAATGCCCGTACACAAGCGCAGAATCAGCCGCCGTACGTTCGGCGTCGCCGCCGCGGTGGGTGCCTCCGCCACCGTGGCCGCCGGGGCGACGGCGCTCGCTACGACAGGGGACACCGAGAAGGCGCGGGACCGGCGGAAGTTCGAGCTTTCAGGCGCGATCGACGTACACGCCCACTACATCACCCCCGCCTACCGGCAGGCGCTGATCGACGCCGGTCAGGAACACCCCGACGGCATGCCGGGCATCCCTGACTGGAGTGCCGCCGATGCGCTGACGTTCATGGACGCCGCGCACATCGGTTCCGCGGTCCTGTCGGTGTCCTCGCCGGGTTTCGCCCTCGGCGACGAGGCGCGGACGCGTCAGCTCGTGCGCCAGGTGAACGAGGAGGGCGCCGCCCTCGTCCGCCGGTACCCCGAGCGTTTCGGGCTGTTCGCCTCACTGCCGCTGCCGGACACCGACGCGGCGCTGGCGGAGACCCGGCACGCCTTCGACGCGCTGGACGCGGACGGCGTCGTCCTGGAGACCAACTACGAGGGCACCTACCTGGTGGACGCGGTCGGTGACGCCCTCTTCGCGGAGCTGAACCGGCGCAAGGCCGTCGTCTTCCTGCACCCGGCCTCCCCCGCCTGCTGGGAGTCGACGGCGCTCGGCCGGCCGCGCCCCGTCGTCGAGTTCCTCTTCGACACCACCCGCGCCGTGATGCAGCTCATCTACGAGGGGGTGCTCGGCCGGTATCCCGACATCCGCTTCATCGTCCCGCACGCGGGCGCGGCACTCCCCGTACTCGCCGACCGGATCGCGTCGTTCGCGACCATGGAGGACATCCCCCCGACGGACGTCATCGAAGCGCTGTCGCGGCTGCACTACGACGTCGCCGGGTTCGCGCTGCCCCGGGCCCTGCCGGCGCTGCTGAACCTCGTGTCGCCCGACCGGCTGCTCTACGGCAGCGACCACCCCTTCACCAGCGCACCCGTGGCCACCGCCCTCGGCGTGAAACTGGCCGCCACCGATACCCTGGGCCACACCGAGAAGCGTCAGATGTTCTCCGGCAACGCCGCGCAGCTCTTCCCCCGCCTGAGCGGGACGAACACGGACTGAGCAGGCCCCAGCACATCGCTCCACATCACGATCATGAGACATCGAGGACAATCATGAGGTTCCTGTTCAGCGCGGTCCCGGCCCACGGACACATCCTGCCGCTCGTACCCCTGATGGAGGCCGCGGCCGAGGCCGGCCACAGAGTCGCCCTGCTGACCGCCGGGGCCGTCCAGGACGACATCGCACCGGAACTGCCGCCCGGGGTGCTGTTCCTGGCCGCGGGCAGCATGCCGGGCGAGTTCTCCGCGGACGCCGCCCGCCGTACCGGAGCCGACGTGTTCCACCCGACTCCGGCGGTCATCGGGGAGATCTTCGGCGGCTCCCGGCTGGACCTGGGCGGTGCCGAGTCCGTCGCCCGCGCCCGAGCGTTCGCCCCGGACCTCGTCATCGCCGAGGCGTTCGACGCCGTCGGCCCGCTCCTGGCGGCCCACCTGGGCGTCCCCTGGCACCAGGCGGGCCTGGGACCGGCCCTGCCGGCCGTGATACGGGAGGCCATCACGGACGTGGCCCGGACCCGGCACGAGGAGGCCGGGGTGCGGGTCACCGAGGCGGAGAGCTACCTCGACCCCTGTCCCCCGCTGCTGCAGGACCCCGAGTTTCACAGCGCCGTCCCGGTCCGGCCGGTACGGGTCCGGGCCCACCGGCGGACGAAGGGCTCGGCCTCACTACCGGCGTTCCACGCCCCGGACAAGCCCACCGTGCTGGTCACCCTCGGCACCATCTTCTCCGACCCCGCGGTGCTCGCCTCGGTGGTCGACGCGGTGGCCGGCCACGACGTCAACGTGCTGGCCACCCTCGGCTCCGCCCTCACCCTCGACGAGGACACGGCGCCGGAACACGGCCGGTCCGCTCCGGCCGACGGAGTCCGCCCCGGTGGCGCGGAGGTCCGCCACGTGCCGTTCGTCCCGCTCGACGAACTCCTGGCCGCCGCTGATGTGGTCGTCACCGCGGGCGGGGCGGGCACCGTCCTCGGCGCGCTGGCCCGCGGTGTCCCCATGGTGCTCTGGCCCCAGGGCGCGGACCAGCCCCTCAACGCCGCCCGGGCAGCCGCCTCCGGCGCGGCGATCGGCGTCGGAGACGCCGAGGCCGTCGCCCGGGTGCTGCCGAGCCTGCTGGAACCCGACAGCAGCTACCACCGCCGCGCCCGTGAGGCCGCCACCGAGATCGCCCGGCGCCCCGACTGGGCGCAGGTGGTGGAGGACCTCACTTCCGAGGCAGCCAAGGCCGACGCCGGGCGCTGACGGGCGACCGTCACGGAAGAGGGGTAGGAGACCTGGTGAGAAGGCCGGGTCGGTGGTGGCGGGCACGTCGGCAAGGCGTCCGCAGAGCATCCCGCCGTCCTCGGTGAGCGGAGGTGCAGAAGCCGCGGCGGGGTTCGGTGCCGGCCTCGTGGTGGAACGACAGCGGACCCGCCTGCGCTCGATTCACGTTCGTATGACGCGGATTCCGCGCCGAGCCAGGACCTGTCCGATCGCCACCGCACGCCTCAGGGCGCCCTGCCGCTGCCCGTCACTCCGGACGTGCCCGCCCGGTGGACTCCAGCACGGAGGCCAGAAAGCGACGTACCGTCTCCAGCTCGCCCGCGTCAAAACCCTCGGCGGCCACCACCATCCCGCCGATCACCGGCCCGAAGAAGGCCCATCCCATGTCCATGGCCTTCTCCTCCACCTCCAGCAGCACTCGCCGCCGGTCACCCGTGTCCCTGCTGCGCCGGACCAGTCCGGTCCGCTCCAGTCGGTCCACCAGCGCGGTGGTCCCGGCCGAGTTCAGGCGCAGCTGACCGCCGAGCCACCCAGGCGTGGCACGGGTGCCGGTCCGCCCCGCGTCCAGCAGGTGGATCAGTGCGCGCACATCGGTGGGATGCAGTCCCTGCCGTGCGGCGAACTCGGCGCCGAGCAGGTCGAACTCCACGGTCACCGCACGCAGCAGGTGGACCAGCTCCATCGCCGGACTCTGATCCTTCATACCCATTCCCTTCGAGGGCGATTAATATCTCGCCCAACGAGATGATCGGTGAGCGAGAGGAATGTACCGTGAGCCTGCCCGTTTTCGACCTGGCCTACGACGAACTCCGCGCCCGCTGGCCCCGGTCCACACAGGAGCGTGATGTCGTCACGCCGTTCGGGCGCACCCGCGTCCACGTCTACGGTCCGGCGGACGGCGTCCCTCTCGTGATGCTGCCCGGCGGCTCGGCCACCGGGCTGGTCTGGTTCGCCAACGCACCGGCTCTGGGCGAGCGGTACCGGATCCATGCAGTCGATCTGCTGGGCGACGCGGGCCGCACCGAGAGGCGGGGCGCACCGCTGAGGAGCGCCGACGATCTGACGGCCTGGCTGGACGCGCTGCTGGACGGCCTCGGGCTCGACCGTACGCACCTGTGCGGTCACTCCTACGGCGCCTGGCTGGCTGTCAGGTACGCGCTGTGCGCGCCGCAGCGGATCGACCGCCTCGCGCTCGTCGACCCCACTCAGGTGTTCGCCGGGTTCCACCCCCGCTACCTGCTGCGCGCCCTGCCCATGCTGATCCGCCCGAGCGAGGCTCGTGCCCGCGCCTTCCTGGCCTGGGAGACCGCAGGTGTGCACCCGGACGAGACCTGGCAGCGCCTCTACGCGCTGGCCGGCACGGTTCCCGGCCGCAAGATCGTCGCCGGGGGCCGCCCCCGGACCGGCGGCCTCCGCATGCCGGTCCTGGTCCTGCTCGCGGAGCACAGCCGCGCCCATCACGCCGTCAAGGTCGCCGAGCGGGCCCGCCGGACACTTCCGCACGCCGAGGTGGCGCTGCTCCCCGGAACGACCCATCACTCCCTGCCGCTCACCGATCCGGAGCAGCTGAACGACCGACTGAGGGACTTCCTGCGCTGACGGGATACGGACGGGCACACCGGCCCTGCGCGATGTCCGCGGTATGGGCAGCGATGCCCGCACCTCGTTGCCGCGAACGGCCCGTCGGCGTCCGGTCCGTCCGGCCTGGCCCCTGCGGGACCCGGCCGGCCCCTCTGCCGGTCCCCTCGCACCGGCCGCGCCGAGGCGGGGGGACGCAGCGGACGCGCACCACCATGGCGTACGGGAGGGTGCCCGGGCCACACTGGCCTCACACCGAAGGCCGGACCAGGTGCGCCCCATGCCCGTCACCGGGCGAGGGCGACGGTCCCTGTCCGACGATGGGGGAAGACATGCCACGGAGCGGTGACCTCGCGCGGCGCAGGGCCACGTTGGAGAACGAGTGGTCTCGCGTGATCCCTCACCTGGGCACCCCTGGCCCGCTTCCCCGCACCGGGCGCGTCCTCAGCGACGAGGTGACCGAGTCGTGGGCCCGTTCCCTGGCGAGCGTGGACCCGGCCCGCGCCAGCGCCCCCGAGGCGGGGGACGGGACGCTGGAGCACCGGTGGAACGGATCACCGCTGCGCGGCCCGGTCGATGCGCTCTCCGAGGAGCTCCGCAGCGTCGCGGACGACGCCGGGTTCGTCACCGCGGTCACCGACGCGTCCGGCACGATCCTGTGGACGTGCGGCGGCCGGACCATGCGGCGGCGGGCGGAGCGGGTCAACTTCGCCCCCGGCGGGCGCTGGGACGAACAGGCGATGGGCACCAACGCCCTGTCGCTGGCCCTGCACACCGGCCGCCCGCACACGGTCTTCTCCGCCGAGCACCTGGTGACGGCCCTGCACGGCTGGGTCTGCTACTGCGCCCCCGTCCACGGCCCCGACGGACGCGTCCTGGGGGTCCTGGACCTGTCCACGACCTGGGACCGCTCGCATCCCCTCGCCATGGCCACCGTGCGGGGACTGGTGTCCGCCGTCGAGGCCGGCCTCCGCTCCGAGGCGTCCGGCGCCCCGCCCACGGGGAACGCCGCGCCGCTGCACCTGACGTGTCTCGGCAGCGGGAGCGCCGTCCGTGCGGGTGCCCGGCTGAGGCTGCGTCCCCGGCAGGTGGAGATCCTCACCCTGCTGGCGCTGGAACCCGAGGGGTACACACCGGAGCGGCTGCGTGAATCCCTGTACGGCGACCGCCCCGTCACCGCTTCCACCTTCAAGGCCGAGCTCTCCCACCTGCGAAGGGCCCTGGGCGGGGCGGTCGCGACCCGCCGGTACGCGCTCACCGCACCGGTCTCCTGCGACGCCGTCGACGTCCTGCACGCGTTGCGGGGCGGCGACGTCGCGACCGCGCTGCGCCTGTACCGCGGCCCGCTGCTCCCCCGCTCCCAGGCACCGGGCATCGAGGAATGGCGCACCTGCCTGGAAGTGGCGGTGCGCGAGGCCGTTCTGACGAGCGACCGCCCCGAACACGCCCTGCACTACGGCGAACGGGCACCGTACGACGCGGAGGTGCACCAGCACGCGCTGCGCCTCCTGGCCCCGGGGGACGCGCGCCGGGCCGTCGCGGCGGGCCGGCTGGCCTGCGCGCTTCAGGAGCCGGGGCCGTAGGGCTGTAGAGCTGTAGAGCTGCAGGGACCGTGCCCCCGGTGGGCGCGGAACCGCCCGGACCGTACGGCGGCCGGCCTCCAGGGCGCGCCTCGGCCGTCAGCCGGGCCGCGGGGCCGGGGCGTCCCGGGCGGACCGCGCCAACCTCGCACCAACCTTCCGGAGTCATGGTGGGGCGCGCACTGCGACGGCGGGGCCGTCGTGGCATCGCACCCACCATCCATGTCACCGAGGAGAGCCGCCATGGTGTACGCGCAGCCCGGTACGGACGGCAGCATCGTCGCCTTCGCCGACCGGTACGACAACTTCATCGGCGGCGACTGGGTCGCCCCGGCCGAGGGCCGGTACTTCGACAATCCGTCCCCGGTCGACGGCAAGGTCTTCTGCACGGTCGCCCGCTCCTCCGCGGCCGACGTCGAGCTCGCCCTGGACGCGGCGCACGCGGCGGCCGACCGATGGGGCCGTACGTCGGCCACGGAACGCGCCAACATCCTCAACAAGATCGCGGACCGGATCGAGGAGAACCTCGAGAAGATCGCGGTGGCCGAGACCTGGGAGAACGGCAAACCGGTCCGGGAGACGCTGGCCGCCGACATCCCCCTGGCGATCGACCACTTCCGCTACTTCGCCGGGGTGGTGCGGGCGCAGGAGGGCAGTGTCGCCGAGATCGACGCGGACACGGTCGCGTACCACTTCCACGAACCGCTGGGCGTGGTCGGTCAGATCATCCCGTGGAACTTCCCGATCCTGATGGCCACCTGGAAGCTCGCCCCGGCCCTCGCGGCGGGCAACTGCGTGGTCATCAAGCCGGCCGAGCAGACACCGGTCAGCCTGCTGCTCGTCATCGAACTGATCGCGGATCTGCTGCCGCCCGGTGTGGTCAACGTCGTCAACGGCTTCGGCGTCGAGGCCGGCAAGCCCCTCGCGTCCAGTCCCCGTGTCGCCAAGGTGGCGTTCACCGGGGAGACCACGACCGGCCGCCTGATCATGCAGTACGCGAGCGAGAACATCATCCCCGTCACGCTCGAACTCGGCGGCAAGAGCCCCAACATCTTCCTGCCCGACGTGATGGCCGCCGACGACGACTTCCTGGACAAGGCCGTCGAGGGCTTCGTGATGTTCGCCCTGAACTCGGGAGAGGTGTGCACCTCCCCCTCGCGGGCCCTGGTCCACGCCTCGATCTACGACGAGTTCATGGCCCGCTGCGTCGAACGGACCCGGGCGATCGTCAGCGGCGACCCGCTGGACCCGGCGACCATGATCGGCGCGCAGGCGAGCAACGAGCAGTACGAGAAGATCCTGTCCTACGTCGACATCGGCCGGGCGGAGGGCGCGCAGCTCCTCACCGGTGGCGGCCCCCTCACCGTGGCGGGTCTGGAGGACGGCTTCTACATCGAGCCGACCGTCTTCCGCGGCACCAACGACATGCGGATCTTCCAGGAGGAGATCTTCGGTCCCGTCCTGTCCGTCACCACCTTCGACTCGGTCTCCGAAGCCCTGAAGATCGCCAACGACACCCTGTACGGGCTCGGCGCGGGCGTCTGGTCCCGCGACGGCAACACCGCCTACCGGCTCGGCCGTGAGATCAAAGCAGGCCGGGTGTGGACCAACTGCTACCACGCCTACCCCGCCCACGCGGCGTTCGGCGGCTACAAGAACTCCGGCATCGGCCGTGAGAACCACAAGATGATGCTCGATCACTACCAGCAGACGAAGAACCTGCTCGTGTCGTACTCGTCGAAGAAGCTGGGCTTCTTCTAGGGCACCGAGGGAGGCGCCTGGCCTGTTCCGTCTGCGGTCAGGCGCCTTCCTTTCCGTTCGGCCGGCGCCGAGGCGGGTTGGGCAGGTCCCCCGGTACGTGCCACGGCTGCCCCAGTGCTGACCCGCTCTTCCGGACCGGTCGCGGACCGGAATCCCTGCTCTCCCGCAGGCTCCCCGCTCCGACTGAAGCGATCCCGCTCCCGCATCGATTCGACGAGACGGTTCGCTTGCTCCTGTACGCCGTCCAGGAACCCCGCGCAGCAGCGGAATTACTTCACGCCTGACGGCACCGATCACACCCGCCACGCAGGGCAGCATGATCCGCCGTTAACTCACCTGGCGGGACAAGCACACCGCCGATATGCGCTTGCGCGCCCTCGTCACCCGGGTCGACGCCGCCTGATACCTGACGAAGGCGACGGCGGGCGACAACCTGCCCGTTTCCGCGACCGTCACCGGCCGGTCGACCCGCTGCCCGACCTAGCGTTTCACTTCGTCCGGTCTGCCGCTTGCCCGTGGGCGAATGAAGGGAGCCCGCCCATCACACCCCTGTTCAGCCGGGCATGGTTTCTGATCACACGGTCGGGGGGAGCTGTCCGCGCACCCAATCCGGATCGGGGTTGGTGTGGGGCCGGCCCGACACGACGACGGTCGGAACGGTCTCGTCGCCGTCGTTAGCTGCCCTCACCGCTGCAGCTCCTGCTGTGTCACGCCAGATGTTGACCCAGTGCAACTGACGGGCCCTGCGGCCAAGCCGGAAGCGCAGACGCATGCAGTACGTGCATCCCGGACGCCAGTAGACGACCGGCCGACCGTCCAACGCGCTACGGCGTTGCGCCTCCCGCGTGTCAATCGACTTCGGGAAGATCAGGGGCGAGTTCACACCGGCGAGCACCAAGAACGCCAGCAGGAGCGCTACGGCTGCGCCTTGGTTCCCCGCGGAGATCTGCCCCGTCGCGACGGCTATGCCACAGAGCACAAACAGCATCGGCAGGGCCCAGGCGCGCATCATGGTCACGCAGACTATCGGAGCGGCATCCACCGTGAGACGCGCTGCATCGCACAGCGTAGGGGTATTCGGCTCCTGAACGCCTTCGGCGTTCCGGCAACGCGGCGGGGCACCGTAGCTGCCGTGGCGCGACAGATTCTCGGCATTTTCCATGCCCGTCACGACGGCATGACACAGCGCTTCAGTGACGGGAGAACCCGAACGTGTCGGCACCGAATGGCCGGTGAGAGGCGTTCCAGCGAGTGGCCTCGTCCGCCCTGGAACTCCCCCAGGGGCCTGCTGCCCCGCATTCCCGGCAGGGGGTTGTCGGCCGGACCGCGGAAAACACGCTGGCGCAGGCCCGCTGCGGATACTGGGACCTGCTCGCTCGCCGCTCGACGGGAAACCGGTTCTCCCACCCCGACCCGAGCCACATGGAGCTTCGGCCAGGTGAATCCGCCGTCGGCAGATCGGCACCGCTCCGCTCTCGCCCATGACACCCGCCCACAGGCGGGCCACGGTGGTCCAGACCAGAACATTGACGCGTCCCTGACCGGTCGATACGCTCCAGGAAGTCGCCCTGAGAGCGCTCTCAGAGTCACTTTCGAGTGCTCTCGCACCGGCTACCTCCACAGCACGGCCCTCCGGATGAGGAGTAGAGCTTGTCTGCCAACCTTCCTTCCGCCCCACGCACGCACCGGGCCCGGCGCGCCCGTCTCAGGCCCGCCGCCCTGATCGCCGCGCTCGCGCTGGCCGGCGGAACCCTCGTGGTCACCCAGGTCACCGCAGCCACCGAGGCGGCCGCCGTCCCCACGACCATCCCGCTCACCCTGACCAACAACTCCGGGCGCGGCGAGCAGGTTCACGTCTACGTGATCGGCACCGAGCTCGCGTCCGGGCGCCAGGGCTGGGCCGACGCGAGCGGCGCCTTCCATCCGTGGCCGGCCGGCGGCAACCCGCCGACGCCCGCTCCCGACGCGTCCATCGCGGGCCCGGCCAACGGGCAGTCGAAGACGATCCGCATGCCGAAGTTCTCCGGCCGGGTCTACTTCTCCTACGGACAGAAGCTCGTCTTCAAGCTCACCACCGGCGGCCTGGTGCAGCCCGCGGTGCAGAACCCGAGCGATCCGAACGCGAACATCCTCTTCAACTGGACCGAGTACACGCTCAACGACGCCGGCCTGTGGATCAACAGCACGCAGGTCGACATGTTCTCCGCGCCGTACGCGGTCGGAGTGAAGCGTCCGAACGGCACCACTCTCTCCACCGGCCACCTCAAGCCCGGCGGCTACAAGGCGTTCTTCGACTCCCTGCGCAGCCAGTCCGGCGGCTGGGGCGGGCTCATCAAGACCCGCTCCGACGGCACGATCCTGCGGGCACTCGCTCCCGGTCACGGCATCGAGGCCGGAGCTCTCCCGGCCTCCGTCATGAACGACTACATCAACCGGGTATGGACCAAGTACGCCTCGCAGACCCTGACCGTCCAGCCGTTCAAGGACCAGCCGAACACGAAGTACTTCGGCCGGGTTCAGGGCAACACCATGAACTTCACGAACAGTTCAGGGGCGGTCGTCACCAGCTTCCAGAAGCCTGACTCCGACAGCGTCTTCGGCTGCTACAAGCTTCTGGACGCGCCCAACGACCTGGTCCGCGGGCCCATCTCCCGGACCCTGTGTGCCGGCTACAACCGGTCGACGCTGCTGAGCAACCCCAACCAGCCCGACGCGAACAACGCGAACTTCTACAAGGACGCGGTCACGAACCACTACTCCGCCAAGATCCACGCGCAGATGGCCGACGGCAAGGCCTACGGCTTCGCCTTCGACGACGTGGGCGCGCACGAGTCGCTGGTGCACGACGGCGACCCGCAGCAGGCGTACATCACGCTGGACCCGTTCAACTAGAACACGCACTGCCTGAGGTGGGGCCGGGTCCGGGACGAACACCGTCTCGGGTCCGGCCCCGCCCGGTTCCCGGCGGGAGGAGCGCCGACCGGCCGCAGGCGGGCTCGCCGGTCATCAGGGGCAACGCGCTGGCCGGCGCAGGCGCATGACGGGAACCTCTGCGGCGACGACGGCCACGGCACAGTGGATGGGTCCGCCGCCCACACCACCCGCACCCTGTGCCCCGTGCCGTCGGAATGCGGCCGGACGGCCGCGCCGTCACCCGCCGAAGGGAGCGACGGCCTCGGACCGTTCGGCGTCAGCGAGGCAGCAGCTCGACGAGCAGGCCGCGGACGTGCCGCTGGATCTGGTCGCGGATGGGCCTGACGAACTCGATCCCGTGACCTGCGGGGTCCTCGAGCGCCCAGTCGAGGTACTTCCTGCCGGGAAAGACGGGGCAGGTGTCTCCGCAGCCCATGGTGATCACCACGTCGGACGCCTGCACGGCCTCGACGGTCAGCATCTTCGGCGTCTCGGCGGAGAGGTCGATGCCGAGTTCCGCCATCGCGGCCACCGCGACCGGGTTCAGGGAGGCCGCGGGGGCGGATCCGGCGGAGCGTACCTCGACCCGGCCCTGGGAGAGGTGGGTCAGGAAGGCGGCGGCCATCTGCGAGCGACCGGCGTTGTGGACGCACACGAACAGCACGGACGGCTTGGTCTCAGACACGGGCGGAGCTTTCCGGGACGGCGGCCGGGTCGGTCGCGAGTGGTGGCTGGGGGAAGAAGCGGCGGGCGGCCAGGGCGACATGGACGAGTCCGATCAGGACCGGCACCTCGATGAGCGGGCCGACGACTCCCGCGAGGGCCTGGCCGGACGTCGCGCCGAAGGTGGCGATGGCGACCGCGATGGCGAGTTCGAAGTTGTTGCCGGCGGCGGTGAACGCCAGCGTCGTGGCCTTCGGGTGGCCCAGGCCGACGGCTCGACCGACGGCCATGGAACCGATCCACATGACGGCGAAGTACACCAGCAGGGGCAGCGCGATCCGGGCGACGTCGAGGGGCTTGGAGGTGATGGCGTCGCCCTGGAGCGCGAAGAGCACGACGATGGTGAACAGCAGCCCGTACAGGGCGAACGGCCCGATCCGGGGAATCAGCTTCGTCTCGTACCAGGTACGCCCCCGGGCCTTCTCACCGAGGCGTCGGGTGAGGAACCCGGCCAGCAGCGGGATGCCGAGGAAGATCAGGACGGAGCGGGCGATCTCCCACACGGACACGTCGAGCACGGTCTGCTCCAGTCCGAGCCAGCCGGGCAGGACGGACAGGTAGAACCAGCCCAGTGCGGCGAAGGCGAGCACCTGGAAGAGCGAGTTCAGGGCCACCAGCACGGCGGCGGCCTCACGGTCACCGCAGGCGAGGTCGTTCCAGATGATGACCATGGCGATGCAGCGGGCGAGCCCGACGATGATCAGGCCGGTGCGGTACTCGGGAAGGTCCGGCAGGAAGGTCCAGGCGAGCGCGAACATCAGGGCGGGGCCGACGATCCAGTTCAGGAGCAGGGACACCACGAGCAGCCGGCGGTCACGGGTGACGGTGTCGAGGCGGTCGTAGCGGACCTTGGCCAGCACGGGATACATCATCACGAGCAGGCCGAGGGCGATCGGCAGGGAGACGCCGGTGACGGTCACCGTGGCCAGCGCGTCGCCCAGGCCGGGCACGAGACGGCCCAGGCCGAGGCCGGCCGCCATCGCGAGCAGGATCCACGCGGCGAGGAACCGGTCGAGGAACGACAGGCGCCCCGCGACCGGCACGGACTGCGCAGTCACCCCGCTCGGGGCCGTCACGACGTACCGCCGACGGGGGTGGCGACGGGCAGCGGCTGACCGGCGGGGCGTGTGAGGATCGCGGCGAGCCGGTCGGTCATCTCGGGAAGCAGGCGGTAGTACACCCAGGTCCCGCGCCGCTCGGAGTCGATGAGGCCGGCCTGCCTCAGCAGTTTCAGGTGGTGGGAGATCGTCGGCTGCGACAGGTCGAACGCCGGGGTGAGGTCGCAGACGCAGACCTCCCCGCCCGCCCGGGAAGCGATCATCGACAGCAGCCGCAGGCGCACCGGGTCGCCCAGGGCCTTGAAGACCTTCGCCACCTCGACGGCCTGCACCTCGTCCAGCGGGGCCGTCAGCAGTGCCGGACAGCACCCGTCGGAGTCGTTCCGGCCGCGCGCCGCACTCTCTTGTTTCGACATTCTTCTATGTTGACATTTTTCAATTCAAGACGCAAGGTTATATCGATGAACATCGATTCAAATAGATCGAGGAGCACCGCCATGCCCCGCGTCCAACTCGCACTCAAGGTCGCCGACCTCGAAGCCTCGGTGGCCTTCTACTCCGGGCTGTTCGGCGTCGAACCGGCCAAACGACGCCCCGGCTACGCCAACTTCGCAGTCGCGGAACCTCCGTTGAAGCTCGTCCTGATCGAGGGCGAGCCCGGTCAGGGCACCCGCCTGGACCACCTCGGCATCGAGGTCGAGTCCACCGGGTCGGTCACCGCGGCCACCGACCGTCTCAAGGCGGCCGGGCTCGCCACGTTCGAGGAGAACGACACCTCCTGCTGCTACGCCCTCCAGGACAAGGTCTGGGTCCACGGCCCCGGAAACGAGCCCTGGGAGGTCTATGTCGTCAAGGGCGACGCCGACCACATGGGTCAGAGCCCGGCACTCGACCGCGGCGACGCCTGCTGCACCGGCCGACCGGCGGGCGACGCCGCGCCGGCGACCACGGGCTGCACGTGCGGAGGCTGAGACTCCGCCCAGGCGGTACCGGCCGGCGGCCCTGATCTGGTCCGCCGGTCCGCTCCCCCGGTGAAGCTGCTGACCGTACGCGTCCACCGCGGTCGGCCGTGGTACACCTCCACCACCGGCCGGCAGCCACCGACGTGCCGCCCGAGGTGGTCGAGCCACGGGGCGGCCTCTTCCCGCTCCACCGGGCCTCGGACACAACCGGTGCGACCGCCTGCCGACAGGCCGGTGGAGCCGCGAGAGCGCCGTGCAGGCCGGCACGGGCGTCGTCCTGTTCCTCACGCGCCGCCTGGCGCTGCCTGAGCCGCCGCCCGCAGCTGCGGCCGCCGGGCGAGGAAGAGCTTCGCGCCCTCGACGAGCCCGCGTTGTACGGCCTTCGGGTTCTGCTCCAGCCAGGCCAGGGCCTTGTCGGGACCGGAGTCGGACATCATGCCGTACTGCAGGAGATAGGCGGAGAGGCGGTCCAGGATCTGGCTCTGCGCCGCACCGAACCTGTGCAGCGCGAGCAGCGGGTCCCTCCGCGCCGCCTCGAAGGAGGCGATCTGCTGGAACTCCTGCACCAGCGTCTGCTGTTCCGGCGAGATGGAGGACGATCCGAGCCCCGACACCAGCGTGCTGAACGGCTTCTCCTTCTCCTCGTAGTGGTCGCCGAGCGCCAGCTTCGCCGCTGCGGCCGCCTCCACACCGAACGCCCGGAGCTCCGCCGAGATCATCCCGGTCTTCCGCTTCGTGTCGTCGTCCCCCGGGTAGTCCGCCTCGCGGTCGGTCGGGAACCGCTTCTGCGTGAAGTCCACGGCGTGCTGCAGCTCATGGGCGAGCGTGGTGGCGAAGGCGCGCAGCTCCTTGGCGCTCGCGGTGTCCGACGGAGGGTCGATCTTGAGGACCCCCTCGCCCGCCTCCACCAGGAACGCCGCCCGGCCGCGGGGCGGCTTCTCCTCCCGGAAGTGCACCTGCCGTCCGGCGGCCTCCACCTGCTCCGCCAGCGACGCGAACGGCGCCTCGATCCCCCGCGCCCGCCCACCGGGATCCGCCGCCTCCAGCAGGGACATGAACCCGCCGTCCTTGACGTACTTCCGCGACCACGAACCGTACGACAGCTGCCGCTGCACCGACGGCGCAGCGGAGCCGGCCACCGGCCGCGCGGCGGGCTCGGCCGGCACCGGGGTCTGCGGCGCGGTCTGCGGCACCGGGCCGCTCATCACCCGCGACGCGTTCTCCTCCGCCGCCCGCTCGAACCGGTCCGACGGGTCGCTCAGCGCCACCCCGCCCCCGTGATCGGTGCCCGCCACCGGCCCCTGGCGCTGCTGCATGACGTGGGTCAGCTCGTGGGCCAGGGTGTGCCGGTCCGCTCCGCCCTCACCGACCACGATGCGGCTGCCGGACGTGTAGGCACGGGCGCCGATGCCGGAGGCGGAGCGCCGCGCCACTGCGTCGGTGTGCAGCCGTACGTCGGAGAAGTCGGCACCCAGCCGGGACTCCATCTCGGCGCGCAGCGGCGCCGCCATCGGCTGCCCCGGACCCCGCAGGGCCTCATGAACGGCGGAGCGCTGCACCGGCGGCTCCTGGTGGCCGCACTGGGCTCCGTCCGTGTGTCTCGCCGCATCCACGAGGCGGGCCGCCGCCGCGTTGCCGATGGTGCGCTGGAGCGCGAGCATCTGCGCCGCCGGACCGGACGCGATCCGCGGCACCGCGGGGACGATCGCTCGCGGGCGAACGCCGGGGGCTGCTCGGTCGGAGTTCTTCGCGGGATCCTGCGCGCGCATGGGCGGCCTTCCGGGGAGACGTGGCGGCGTTCCCGCTCTGCTTACCAGCTCCGCACCCCACCCGGTAGAAGCCCAGGGGTCGACCTCCGGCCCGAACGCGCACCAGCCCCCCGACAGCCGGCCGGGCCTCCCGTCTCGCGCACGCGCGAGGCGATCCCCGACGCGATCGGTGTGGGCCTCGCCGTGCTCGTCCAGACATGGCGAGGTCCCGGCAGCCCATGGGCGACCGCGGCTCCCATGACTCAGCCCTGCGGCACATCCGGCCCGACCGACGCCAGCAACCCGGTCGATGACGAGCGGGTCGCAGTCGACTGGGCCGTATCCGGGGAATTGAGTGGACGAAGCTACCTGCCAGAGACCAACCCCGCATGCGCGGGGAGCACAGCAGGCGCAGATAGACGAGCTGACTGCACAGGGGACCATCCCCGCACGCGCGGGGAGCACGCCGCCGGCACGGTCCTCGGTGGCGGCGGGTGGGGACCATCCCCGCACGCGCGGGGAGCACGACAGGGCCCGGCTGACGGTCTTCGCGGACACGGGACCATCCCCGCACGCGCGGGGAGCACGTCCGTCCGCAGCCGGGACACGACGGAGTCGAGGGACCATCCCCGCACGCGCGGGGAGCACCTTCTCGACAGTGGTCACGGCCGTTTACCTTTCGGGACCATCCCCGCACGCGCGGGGAGCACCTCTTCGTGACCTGCAGCTTTACCAAGCCCGTCCGCTGTTTTGGAGTAGTTTCACCGAAACGGTCACACCACCCAAAAGCCCTATAACCCCCATCATCTCCGTCCGAAGCGGCGACGCTTCGCCGCGTTGCTCCAGCCCTTCTTGGGGCTCTGTCCGGTGGTGGGACTGCCTGCGTTCGGACGGCGGATCAGGGTCAGGCCTTCGTGGTCGGCCGGATGCCAGGCGTGGTCGTGCGTGCGGAACGTGAAGCCCTGCTCGTTGTCGGTGGTGTGGGCGAGCAGGGCACGGCCCTGGTCGGCGTACTCCTGGACCTCCGCCCACAGCAGGTCACGGATGCGGGCGGACGGGTTGCCGATGAAGACTCCGGCGGAGATCTCGAGCAGCCAGCGCGTCAGGAAGCCGCGCAGGCCTGCGGGACAGTTGGTGAGGACGATGACGGTCACCAGGTCGTCTCCAGGACGTCGAAGTCCTCTCCCCCGCCGTAGTTGCGGCCTGCCGCCACTGCACGCCCACCGTCGGTCTGCAGCGTGACGACGTCCGGGGCATCGCTGGTGGCGGCGTTCGCCGGCAGATCCTCCCCCAGCAGGAGCTTCTTGACGTCGTTCACGCAACGGTCCAGCAGAGAGGTTTCGTTGATGCGGTCCCGGAGGGCACGGCGGGTGCGTGAGCCGGTGTCCTCGTCGTCCTCGGCGGCGACATCGAAGGCGAGGGGGATGCCGATCTCGGTCTTGTACAGGTCGGCGACGTCCAGGACGAAGGACAGTTCGTGGCCGGAGTGCACGAAGCCCAGAGCCGGACTGCAGCCCAGGGAGGCGACGACCGCGTGGGCGATGCCGTACATGCACTGGGCGGCGGCGGTGATGGCCTGGTTGACGGCGTCTCCGCTGCTGAAGTCGCCCGGGGTGTACCGGCGGCCCCGCCAGGGCACTCCCGTCCGGGCGGCCTGCGCGCGGTAGCAGTCCTTGACGCGGCGTCCTTCGCGGCCGAGGAGTTCGTGGCGGGTCAGGCCCGAGGGATCCTCGTCGGGAAAGCGCATGCGGTACATCGCACGGGCGACGCCGAGCCGGCTGCGGACGTTCGCCCAGTGCACGGCCTGAGCCTCGGCGAGAGCGGCGGATCGGGTGAGTGCCCGTCCGCCGGCGTAGTAGCGCACTCCCTGCTCGCCGACCCAGCACACGGCGGCGCCGGTCTCGCCGAGGACGTTCATCGCCTGGTGCGTGATCCGGGTGCCCGGGCCGAGGAGCAGGGTACCGATGGTCGCCGAGGGGATGTGCGTGGTGCCCTCCGCGTCCTCGGCCGTGATCGCGTTGGCGTCTCGGTGCACGAGGCAGCGTTCGAGGTAGACGAAGGAGAGCCGCTCACCCGTGCGCGTGAGTTGACGCGGGGTGAGGGCCGCGCGTCGGGAGACCGTCGTCATCCCGTCACCCCGCTGTCCCGAGAGGTGCGAGGGTGAGCAGGCCGCAGCCGTACGCCTTCGCCTTGCCGATTCCCTGCCGAAGCGCCCGGCGCATCAGCTCGGGATCCGTGATTTCGAGTCGGCCGTCGAAGGTGACGGTGACCAGGCTGACCGCTCCCTTGCGTACCCCAGGCTGGGCAGGGTCGCGGGACTTGTCGAAGGCGAGGGCACGCTTGTCGTGAACCGTGAGCGCGTAGCGGTCGCCGTGGTGGGGCTGTCCTTCGTGGGTCGTGCCGCTGGGAAGCAGACGCATCTCGGCGGGCTTCTCGAGGACATGGAAACCGCACTGCTCCTGCCGTTTCAGCAGCCACCCCATTTGGTGCACGGGGGTGACGTGTGCGGTGCGCTTGGTGGGTTCGTCGGCCTTGCGACGGATGTGGTGGACGGGATTGGCCGTCAGTCTGAACGCCCATCGCTCGCCTGCCGTCAGTCGGTCGAGGAACGGACCGTAGGCGCGGCTCTCCCAGCCCGGTGCCGCGTGGGTGGCGGCGGCCGGCCATCCTGCCTGCTCGACGAGATGCGTCAGGTCCGGCCGGTCGGGGCTGACCACATGGAGCACGACCTCGGCGCGGGTGGTGTGGTCCAGACGCCACAGGACACGCGGTCCGTCCGGAGGAGGCGCGTCACTGGGCAGCAGCGAAGGGAAGGAGGACATGACGGCCGCGTGCAGGACCTGGGGCGACGACAGCAGCCTGCGAGCGCCGGGGCGTGCGGTGTTCACGCGGAAGCGGGTGAGGAACATCAGACGTCCCCTTCCTGAAGGGCGTCGAACGGTTCATGCCGGGGCAGGCTCCCGCCGGACGGGCGGCCGACGCGCACAATGTCGCCGACGACGGTGCGCAGGGCGTGCCGGCGGTGTGCGGCGGCGTAGCTGACCGGCTGGTCGCGGAGGGTGTCGGCGAGCTCTCCCTCGTCGTCGCAGGCCTCGCGCAGCACGGTCAGTTCCACATCCGTCCCGTCGGGGTGCTGTCTGCGGTACCAGGCGGACGCCTGCCAGGGCACCTCGCCCAGTACGTCCATCAACGAGGCGGCCCCCTCGTGGAGGCACAGGTCGACGGGCTGGGCCGGCGGGCACGAACGTCGGCCGAGGAACGGCGGATACACCGGGTTGCGCAGCGCGGCATGGAGGCGGGAGAGGAGGGCGGTGTCGCCCTCGACGGCGGCGACGAACACGGCGTCGGCCAGATAGAAGCGCTCCGACAGGGGCATGGACTTGCCGCTGGCGCTGTGATGCGCGGTCTGGAAGTCGCGTACCCGGCTGCCGGGCTGATCGATCCGGACTCCGAACCGGAGCGCTGCCAGCGGCTGGAGGCTCGCGTCGTCCCCTCGCTCGATGCCCGCGGCCGCGGCGAGCAGGCCGATGACCGCGCTCTTGGTGGGAGCGGACTCGGTGGTGCGACGGGTGAAGCGCGCGGTGGCCCCCCACGACTGCAGGGGACCCGCGAGCCTCAGGCTGAGCACGCTCATGCGGGCTTCTCCAGGCGCTCCGCGACGGCCTGGCCGACGGCGGCGACGAGCTCGCCGATGTTCTGGGCCTCGGTGCCGATCCCGGCGAGCTTCGCGGTGTTCGGGCCCACTCGCAGGACCCAGGTGAGGGTGGAGCTCTCGTCCCCGTAGGCCCGCTCGATGTCGGGGACGTACTCCGCGAGACGTTCGGACGCCTCGCGGACGTAACCGCCCTGGTCGCCCCGGACCGGCTCCTCGAAGGCGGCGACGAAACTGACCGGACGGGTGGTGCGGAGCTTCACGATCACGGCGTCAGGCATCGTGTGGTGCCCGAACGTGTTGATCTTCCCGGTGGGCAGCGACGCGGTGAACCCGTGGACGAACGCTTCCACCGCGCGCCGCACCGGGGTGGTGGCGGGCTCGTCCTCGCGCAGCCCCTCGCCGAGGTTCGCGGCGAGCTGGTGCACGCCGAGGGCGGCGTAGCGGTACAGCGTCGAGGAGTTGAAGTCGACCGTGCCGATCATGCCGGCGCCGGTCTCCTCGTCCGTGTTCTCGTCGTCGACGGCGGTGTAGTAGTCCGATTCGTTCTCCACGCGGTGGACGCTGATGGCGTGGGCGACCTGGACGGCGGCGTCGACGTTGAAGTCGGCGGCATCGGCCACCATCCGTCCGAAGAGCGCGATGTCGACGGAGTGGTGGGTGTCGGCGATCTCCTTGGCCTTGGCCTTGGTCTCCTTGTCCTTCAGGTGGGCGGCGATGTCGGAGGCGCCCTCCACTGCCAGCCGGGCGAGGCCGTCCAGCTGGCGAGTGCTGAGGAAGACGAGGTACTTGGCCTCCGGCGCGGGCTCCGGCTCCCCTTCCTTGACCGCGGTCGCCTTGCGCTTGGGCACCTCCGTCTTGAGGCCGGTGGCCCGTACGGTCTCGTCAGCGATGAGCAGTGCGGTCTCACTCGTGATCGAGGGATCAAGCGCGGTGATCCGCGTGGCGACGGCCTCCACGATCTTCTTCGTCCGGACCCCGAGTTCGCTCGCCTCCAGCAGGTGCTCGCCGGAGAAGTAGGTGCGGGCCGCCCGCTTCCAGGCCTGGCTGGAGACCCGGGCACGCGGCACTCCCCCGTACACGGCGGTCTTCGGTGCGCCGGTGTCGTCACGGTTGAGGTTGCTGGGCGGGACGGTCTGGAGAGCGTGTACGTCGAGGAAGATGCGGTTCACAAGGCGTCCTTGTCGATGTCCGTGGTGTCGATGTCCGTGGTGTCGGAGTCCGTGGTGTCGATGTCCGTGGTCCCGGTGATCGCGCCGCCGGCCGGAGCAGAGCGGCCGGACTCCGGTGTTTCGGCGTCCTGGTCGTGCCATGCGTGGAAGGAACTCCCCCACTCACGGCGTACGGCGTCGGCGCCGCCAGGCCGCTGCCAGGTGTAGAGCTGCCCGGCGAGCAGGGCGTAGTCGAGGGGGATGTCCGCGCGGCGCAGCAGAACGACGATGTCGCGCAGCCGCTGGGCCAGGCTGGTCAGGTCGGGAGCGGTGCCCGCGCGGACCAGGCGCTTGCGCAGGGGTTCGTCGATCTCGCCGGGCGTCATCATGCGGCGTACGGCGGTGCCGAGCCCTCGGCGGTGGTCCTTTCGGTCGGTCTGGTGCATGCCGGTCGGGCGGGACTGCTGGTGCAGCGCCCACAGGGTGAGGGACACGTGCAGTGCGTCCTCGGCGCGCACGAGCTCGTTCTCGCGCAGTGGTCTGGCGTCGTCCGGCGGCGCGTGGAGGGGACCGGTGTCGATGAGGTTCCACAGGTCCGGGAGCTGTCCCGCTCCTCGTCCCGCGCCGCGGCGCAGCCGTGCCAGTGCCGCCACGTCCGGGGGCTGGTCGGCGAGATAGCCGCGTTGCAGGGGAGTCAGGATCTGGGCCGCGCGCCGGGCGACTTGTCCGCGTGCGGTGAGGAGTCTGGTGTCGGTGGTCATGTCAGTGCCTTCGCCGTGGTCTCGGAGTCCGTCCGCGCATCGGGGGCCGGGTCGGTGCCGGACGGGTCGGGGCTCCCCAGGCCTCTGTTCAGGGCGATGCGGAACCACTTGTGGGCCAGCGCCGAGTTGAGCCACTCGGTGCCCTTCTTCGTCTCGACGATCCGCCCCTGCCACGCACCGTCTCCCGCCGCGGCGACGAGCCGGTCGCCCAGCCCTGCGGCGATCCTGTGGACCTGCCGCTGCCACGCCAGGCGCTTTTCGTACGGATCGCCGGTTCCGGCCAGGCCTCGGAGCCATGCGCGGTAGGGGGCCTCGATCAGCCCGTACGCGTGGTCGCGGGCAGTGGCCCGGGGTCCCTCGGTCTCGGTGCCGGCCGCGCGGGCCAGGTTGGTGGCCAGGTCGCCGAGGGCGTGTACCGCACGGTCCGCGTCCTCGACGGCGGCCATCGCCTGCTCGGCGTAGCGGCGGTCCTGCTGGTGGAGGAGGACGACGGCCATGGCCACGGAGTCGTCGACGATCTCGTCGATCACGGACTGCTGGGTGCCGTATTTCGGCCCGATGACGCGTGCCCGCACCAGGAAGCCCGGCTCGAGCCTGCCCTCCGAGACAAGACGGGCCACCCATTCCAGGACTGCGGGACGCAGCGTGGCGGGAGGTTCCGGTCCTTGCAGGGCGGGGAGGGTGTCGGCGATGAGGGAGGCGATCCCCCGCCATGCTGCTCGTTCGGGGTCGTGGTCGCGCGGCAGGTAGACGGGGCTCTCCCGCAGCTTCTTCTCCTGGGCCGGACTGCGCCGCCAGGCCGTCATCGGCTCGCGGTCGTGCTTGTTGCGGGGGCTGAGCGGGTCGCCGTACCCGAGGACGACGCCGTGGACGCCGTGCTCGTCGTGGTGCAGCCGCAGGCGTCGTGTCTGCCAGGTGTACAGGTCGCGCACCCCGGTGGCCGCCCGCTCGGCTCCACCCGGCCCGCAGGGATCGCGTCGCCAGGCCGGGGCGTCCTGCTCGTCGATCCGCACGCCGTGGGTGTCGGCCGCCACGAGATTCAGCAGCAACGTCTCGCGCAGCGTGGGGCGTTCGACGAAGACCCCGCCGAGGTTGCCGGCCCAGCCGACGCCGAGCGGGTAGACCTTTCCGCCCTTGACGCGCTGGTCGCCCTCCACGCCTGTCTTGATTCCGGAGGTGTCGTACGCGTGCGCGTGGACGACCCAGCGGGCAGCCTCGGCGAAGGTCAGGCGATCGACGTCCGGCATCCTGGCGCTGAAGAACGGCTCCCCGTTGGGGACGTCCGCCACGATCCGGTTGAGGGAGAACACCTCGTCCTTCGTCGTCCGCAGGCCCGCCGTCTGGAAGAACGGCGCTGTGGTGTCCAACAGGTCGAACCGGTGGGCGTGTGCATCGAGATAGGGCTCCACCGGGGCGAAACATTCTTCCTCGGACCACAGGTCGCACCAGTCGTCGATCTCGGCGGGCCCGCCGAGTGCGTCGTGGGCGACGGCGAGAAGCAGACGCACCAGGGCGAACTCCTGAGTGGGCAGGTCCCCGACGATCCGCCGCAGCCCGGAAGCCTGGGCGAACACCTCCCGCAGGGAGAGCTCGTCCTGCTCGCCGTTGCTCCTGAGCACGGGGATCCAGGGTTGTGTGGTCAGGTCGAACAGGGGGCCGCCACGGCGATCGCTCTGTTTGCTGTCAGGCACGGGTCACCTCGAGGCCGTCGCTCGTGCTGTAACGGAGGGTGAAGCCCGCCAGCTGGGCCCGGCCGTCCTCGTCGAGGGCGAGTACCAGCTGACCGGCCAGCCAATGACTGTCCTTCACCTGCCAGGCCGGCAGATGCAGTTCCTCCAGTTCGGCGATCGCCCGGTCCATCGTCTCGGCGTAGCTGAACTGCATCGGCAGCCGCAGCCCGCACGACGCGGCGGTACGCGCGGCCAGAGGCGTGGGGACCTGATCGGTGGGCAGGGGCAGGCCGGCCAGGGGGCGGTCCTGTCGGTCCGGGAGGAGCCACGGGACCGTAGCGAGGGTGCCGTCCGGCTTCCTCTGCACGACGACGACCTCCAGCCCTTCCCTGCTGTCACGCACCTGGGCCCTGCCCCGACCGGTGTCGTCCGCGTCGCCGACTCCTGCGGTGACCCAGCCGAAGAGCGGCCGGCCGGGTCGGGCCACCGCACCCAGACGGAACGTCGCCGCCCGCTCGGACTGATCCGCCCGGAACTCGTCGTGGGTGGCACGTGCCGCGTCCACGGCCTCTGCCCAGTCCGTCGGAACAGGGGATCCCTCGGCGTAGGCGTGCTGCACCAGCGGACTGATGTCGGCCGGCAGCCGTACGGGGCGCCGCGGACCGGCATCGAGATACGGGAGCAGCGCGGCAGCGGACCGCAGCAAGGTGTACGCCCCGTACACGGCGACGGAGCCGCGTACCGGCTCGGGGACTCCGGTTGTCCAGTCGACGCCGCTGACCAGGCAACGCGCTGTGCGGAGCCGTTCGGGACGCTCCGTCTGCTTCTCCCCGCCGCGCAGATGCCGGTGCAGCCGGCCCATGCGTTGGAGCAGCAGGTCGGCCGGGCACAGGTCCGTGACCAGCAGATCGAAGTCGACGTCGAGCGACTGCTCGGCGACCTGACTCGCGACCACCACATGCAGCGCCGGTCGCCCTTCGGCCGTCTCCGGTGGGCCGAACCGCCGGAGCAGCGAGGCGTCCTTCGCCGCGCGGTCGACGTCGATGAAGCAGGAGTGCGCGACGGTCACGTGGGCGTCGCCGAACCGCTCCCTCAGCACCTTTGCCGCCTCCAGGACGCGACGCACGGTGTTGCGCACGACGAGAACGCAGCCACCGTCCGCGAGCTCGTCCTCCAGCCGGTCGGCGAGGAGCCCCGGATCGTCATCGATGCGCTCGACCTCGACGTCCACCCCGCGACCTGAGACCGGTGGACGTCGCAGTTCGGGAGCGCCGCCCGGCGAGACAGCGGTGAGCAGCGGGTGATCGTCGGACCTGGCGACGGCGTCGAAGTCGCGGGTGTCGCCCTTCCGTCTCCCCGCGTACGCCTCGACCAGCTCGCGCCGCCTGGTGGCCGGGAGGGTGGCGGAGAGCACCACGACCGGGACGCGGTAGGCGCCGAGCCAGGAGAGCACCCGGTCGAGGTAGGAGCTCATGTAGGTGTCGTAGGCGTGTGCCTCGTCGATGACGACCACCTTGCCGGCGATCGCGAGATGGCGGAGGGCCAGGTGGCGGCTCTTCAGGCCGGCGAAGAGAAGTTGGTCGATCGTCCCTGCCACGAACGATGCCAGCATGGCCTTCTTCCGGCCGCGCAGCCAGGCGTGGGCGACCAGCTCGGCGGAGGCCGTCCGCCGAGGGCTGGAGGGCCGCAACTCCTGTTCCTTCGCTCCGTCGAGGTCGAGGGCCTTGACGGGGCCCCGCTCCATCAGATCGGTGAAGTCGTCGTTCAGCGCTGACTTGGAGTGCGCCAGCAGGACCGAACGCCGCGCCCCGTCCGGTGCGGGAAGCCGTTCGAGCCAGTGCAGGAGGCGGGGGAACATGGCGTTGCCCGTGGCCATCGTCGGCAGGGCGAAGAACACACCGCCTGCGCCCGACCGTGCGGCGAGGACTTCGGCAGCACCGAGTGCGGCCTCTGTCTTCCCCTCCCCCATCGGTGCCTCGATCACCAGCAGTCCCGGTTCCTCCATCTCCCGGGCAAGCTCCACGGCCGCCTCCTGAACGGGGCGCACGTCCGCCCCGGGAGGAAGCGTGAAGCGGGAGGCGAACAGCGCCTGCACATCCGCAGGAGGCTCTTCGGCCCGCCATGCTCCCGGCAGGTTCAGCCCCTGCCAGGCAGCCGCGATCCGATCCTCGCCGCTCCGGGAAGCGTCCTGCGGGAAGTAGGGGAACAGGTCCGGATTGCTGGCGATCCAGTCGGAGACGATGACGATCGCAGTGAGAACCACTTGGACGGGCTGCGGCAGCTTCACCGACCGCCACGAGCTGAGTCTGTCCTGTACGCCGAACTCGGCCGCGCACGCCTCCAGTAGTTCCTCCTGCACGCGCCGCCACAGCCCCTCGCTCCTGCCGGGGGTGCGCAGCAGTTGGGGGTGCCTGTCGAGCGCGGTGATCTGACCGTGTTCGGGGGGCACCCCGTGGTGGCCACCCACTGCAACCGTGAACTGACCGGTCTGCGGGACAGCCCAGCCGTGCCGACTCTCCAGCCACTCCCCGAGCAGCACCTGCCCGGCCAGGCCGTGCGGCGCCAGCTTCCGGTCGGCCCCCATCGCCCGCTGGGACCTCATGTCCAAGCCATCGGCCCGCATGACTTCCGCGAGCGATTCGACCTGGCAGGCGAAGGCAGGGGTGGCCTTGCCGATGTCGTGCGCGCCGGCCAGCCACACGGCAAGACGACGTGCATCGTCCGCACCGTCCGGCAGTTCGGCGGCGATCAGCCGTCGGACCGAAAGCGGCAGCCACGCGTCCCACAACTGCCCGGCGACCGCAGCACTGTCCTCCATGTGCCGCCACAGCGGCAACCACCCGTCTGAGTCCCGATCATGCTTGGCCCACACCTTGAGCACAGCACCGCGCAGCCTTGCGCGCATGCCGGTGTGAGCGCCCCCCTCGACTGTCATGCCAGATGAATATCCGGAGCGAGCGAGGGTCCGCAGCAAAATGAAGAAACAGCGGAGAATGTGTGGTTAACGTGCTCAATCCCGCCTTGAACGCGGCCGTACGCCGGTAGGATCGTCCAGTTGAGCACTGGTGACAGCTCGAAGAGAGGGAGCCCCGAATGCACCGTATGTCGGTTTCTTCGAAAGTGCTCAGAACTGAGTCACTGCGGCGGTAAACCTGCAGGTCGCGCAGTCTGCTCCCCGCGCGTGCGGGGATGGTCCGAAGGCCACGGTGGTCTCCGGTTCGCGGAAAATCTGCTCCCCGCGCGTGCGGGGATGGTCCCTGGTCGCGCGACTTCCGTCCGGCGTGCGACGGCTGCTCCCCGCGCGTGCGGGGATGGTCCCGTCGTCCCGGACTACCCGGTGAACATACGGGTCTGCTCCCCGCGCGTGCGGGGATGGTCCCAGGGCGCCGGGCGCCTCCCGCGGCTCAGGAGTCTGCTCCCCGCGCGTGCGGGGATGGTCCCCGGTAGTCTGGCTGTGCCGACAACACACCGGACTGCTCCCCGCGCGTGCGGGGATGGTCCCCACCAGAACCGTGAACATCCGGGGCGCGCGAACTGCTCCCCGCGCGTGCGGGGATGGTCCCTCCTCGGTGCGGAATCCGAACCGACTGCCCGCCTGCTCCCCGCGCGTGCGGGGATGGTCCCCCGTCCCACAGGATGGGTGTCGTGGTGGGGAGCTGCTCCCCGCGCGTGCGGGGATGGTCCCGTCGCCCCCGCGTGCCAGTGGATCAGCACCACCTGCTCCCCGCGCGTGCGGGGATGGTCCCAGGATGCGGGCCTACCACCTGGTGGGGCGCCACTGCTCCCCGCGCGTGCGGGGATGGTCCCTTCGCTGCGCGGGCCCCGAGGCTGCTGCTGATCTGCTCCCCGCGCGTGCGGGGATGGTCCCGCGTGGAAGATGCTCGTACCGGAGGTCTCCCCCTGCTCCCCGCGCGTGCGGGGATGGTCCCCCGGTGTGCGGGGTCCCGAACGAGACCAGCCGCTGCTCCCCGCGCGTGCGGGGATGGTCCCTTCCGTGGTCGTATTCGTGGCCGCGGTGATACCTGCTCCCCGCGCGTGCGGGGATGGTCCCGAACGGCGCGTACAAGCGCTATATCCCGGACACTGCTCCCCGCGCGTGCGGGGATGGTCCCGACCAGGCTCGATCGCACCCCGTGGTCGAGGACTGCTCCCCGCGCGTGCGGGGATGGTCCCGCGTACGAGTGGGACGCGCACTGCCTTGGGCGCTGCTCCCCGCGCGTGCGGGGATGGTCCCCAGCGGCTGCGGGGCCTGGACACGGACGGGCTCTGCTCCCCGCGCGTGCGGGGATGGTCCCCCGGTGGGTGACGGGGTGGGTGTCGTCACCGGCTGCTCCCCGCGCGTGCGGGGATGGTCCCGGAGACACCCCATGGAACAGCTCCCCACCCCCCTGCTCCCCGCGCGTGCGGGGATGGTCCCCTCGCGAACGGACGCTGGCACCACCTGGTTTTCTGCTCCCCGCGCGTGCGGGGATGGTCCCACGGTGTACACGCTGCGGCTCGTCATCACCGCCTGCTCCCCGCGCGTGCGGGGATGGTCCCGGCCCCGACCGGAGTTACCGCTCCCGTCGGGGCTGCTCCCCGCGCGTGCGGGGATGGTCCCCATCTGTACATCTCGGGCGACACCGTCCAGGTCTGCTCCCCGCGCGCGCGGGGATGGTCCCCGCGGTGGACCCCGGACGCCCTGGACCGGCTGCTGCTCCCCGCGCGTGCGGGGATGGCGGCCCCCCTTCGCCCCACACCCGGTACGCCGCGAACTTATGCCCCCACGCGGGAATGCGCGCAGGGCCCGCGATATGGGTATCCGCACAGCTGCACCTGAGTAGGAGCGCTCACTCCGCGGCGCCCCTCGGCCCGCGAAGGTAGTGGCAGACCCAGCAACTGGAGAGGACCTCAGACATGTCCCGCAGAACGAACCGGCCCGCCGCATCCTTCAGGCCCGCAGGGGCGCGTCTCGTCGCCGCCGCCTTCACGGGTGCGGTCGCGCTCGTCGCCCTCACGGGCTGTGCGGGCATGGAGTACCGCGAGGCGATATGCAGCGGTGGCGAGTACCCCGTGCTGTCGGTGGGCGGGACCGGTTCCGCCTGTGTCCCGGACAAGGAGCAGCCGCCCGCAGGCTTCGCGCGGTACCCGGAGGGCAAGGTGCCGCAGCAGGTCGACGACAAGTGGGACGTGTACTGGAACACGCACACGGTCGACGAGGACGGCAACACGATCGACGCCCCGGACGCCGGCTGATTCGTGCCGCCCTGCCCGAGGGAGCTTCCTCGGGCAGGGCGGCGACGGTCCTGGGCCGTACGGCCCCGGGCTCCTACGGGTCAGGGCCCGTACGCCGCTTCTCGGGCCTGCTTCATCACGCGCCCGCACCGCTCCTCGGGCCCGCTCCGTCACGCGCCCGCACCCTTGCTCGTGTCCCGGGAAAGCGCCGCTGACGAGCGGAAACGTCCCGGTGCGCGGGATCTGCGCTGGCAGCATCGCGCGGTTCGGTGCCAGCATGGGAGGGGCGGATGCCCGAACAGCGAGGAGCTGCCATGCCGACGCGCTCGTCCGATGTCACGCGTGATCCGAGGACGGTCGTCGGTGTGGACGGTTCCGGCCACTCCTGGAACGCCGTGCTCTGGGGTGCGGCCGAGGCGAAGCGGCACGGCCAGAGCCTGCTGCTGGTGCACGCGGCCGATCTCGACCGTCTTGACCGGTTCGCTTCGTTCGAGACTTCCGAGCACGTACGGGACGCGGGGCACGCCGTGCTGACGAGGACGGCGGACGGGGTGCGGCAGCGCTTCCCCGGGCTGGACGTGCAGGTCAAGCTCAGCCGGAGGAAGCCGGTGCCGGCCCTTCACGCGGCCGTCCGGCCCGGCAGCACGATCGTCGTCGGCAGCCGGGGATCCGGTGGATTCGGCCCGCTCCTGCTCGGATCGACCGGGCTGGAGGTCGTCATCGGCAGTCCTGCTCCGGTCGTGGTGGTCCGTGGTGATCTCGAACGTGCCGGGGCGGCCGTCACGGCTGCCGTACGGGACGAGGACGACGCGCGGTGGCTGGTCCGTGCGGCGCAGCAGGCCCGGGCCCGCGACTGTCCGCTGCGGCTGGTGAACGTCCGGAGCCTGGCCGCCCGGTTCGGCGGCGGGACCGAGTGGGCCGCGGAGACCGAGCAGGCGGGCGGGACCGCCTGGGCCGAGGAGACCGGCGGGACCGAGCAGGCCGGTGGGACCGGGGAGGCCGAGAGAACCGCCGAGGCCTCGGGAACCGGCGACACCCGGGACATCGGACCGGCCCGAGGGCCCGGCCCTGCGGGAGAGCCCGAAGCGGCCCCGCTCGGCGGAACGAGCCACGGCGAGGGGCCGGAGGACCGGCTTCTGGCCGGCCTCGCCTCCCGGATGCGTGCGGAGGTCCCCGGTCTCGTCGTGCGGACCGAGGTGATCGCGGCCAGGTCCGCCGCCTCCGCGCTCGTCGAGGCGAGCAGGTCCGCGGACCTGCTGGTGATGGGGAGTCACGAGCGGCGCGGCTACTCCGTCCTGGGACTGGGGCACGTCGCGCACGCCCTGCTCCACCACGCCCATTGCCCGGTGGAGATCGTGCCGTACCGGAGGAACTACGAGAGCGGGGTCGTGGAGGAGGGGCTCACGGACGACGAGGGCTGACGGCGGCCCCGCCGCGTGAGGACGCCTCACATCCCATTGCCCTGCCCAACGGGCACTCCCCCGATCCGACGCGACCCGCCGCGCGGTCACACCCAGGACCGGGTCCGCCCCGCCCCCACGCACACCTCTGATCGGATGCGCCCCGCCCCCACGCACACACCTCCTGATCGGATGCGACCGCCCCACGCACACACCCCGGATCGGATGCACCCCGCCCCACGCACACACCCCCGATCCGCTGCCGCACACGGCCTCCCGCCGGACGGGCCCACCGGGTGTGCTTGTCATGGCCCCCCACCTGGCACTACTGTCGCCACGCCTTGGTGAACGGGAAATCCGGTGTGATGCCGGTGCGGCCCTCGCCACTGTGATCGGGAAGTCCGGCTCCGGCCCTCGCGGGCAGCCACTGGGTCCTTGCGACCCGGGAAGGCGGAGTTCGGGCGGTGGTACCCGTCAGCCAGGAGACCGGCCAAGGCACTTCAACCATCCACGAGGTGCTGGAGAGGGTCTGCTGAGCCATGCACATAGCCGAGGGTTTTCTGCCTCCGGCGCACGCGATCGCCTGGGGTGTCGCGTCCGCGCCGTTCGTCGTCCACGGAGTACGGTCACTCACCCGTGAGGTCAGGGAGAACCCGGAGAGCACGCTGCTCCTCGGGGCCTCCGGGGCCTTCACGTTCGTCCTTTCCGCGCTGAAGATCCCTTCGGTGACCGGAAGTTGCTCCCACCCCACGGGAACCGGGCTGGGGGCCATCCTGTTCCGGCCGCCGATCATGGCCGTGCTGGGCACCATCACGCTGCTGTTCCAGGCCCTGCTCCTGGCGCACGGCGGGCTGACCACGCTCGGGGCCAACGTCTTCTCGATGGCGATCGTCGGCCCCTGGGCCGGGTACGCGGTCTACCGGCTGCTGCGCCGGTACGACGTGCCGCTGATGGTCGCGGTGTTCTTCGCCGCGTTCGTCGCGGACCTGTCCACCTACTGCGTCACCAGCGTGCAGCTGGCGCTCGCCTTCCCGGACCCCGGCAGCGGATTCCTCGGCGCGCTCGGCAAGTTCGGCTCCATCTTCGCGGTCACCCAGATACCGCTCGCCGTGAGCGAGGGGCTGCTGACCGTGCTGGTGATGCGGCTCCTCGTGCAGTCCAGCAAGGGAGACCTGACCCGGCTCGGTGTGTTCCTCACCGGCAAGCGGGCCCGCACCCAGGAGAAGGCCGAGACCGAGGCGGTGGCGCGATGAACAAGCACACGAAGGTCAACGTCCTGCTGCTGGTCGTCGTGGCGGCGCTGGCCGTCCTGCCCCTGGCCCTCGGCCTGGGCGAGGGCCAGGAGGAGCCGTTCACGGGCGCCGACGCCCAGGCCGAGACGGCGATCACCGAGATCGACCCCGGCTACGAACCCTGGTTCTCGCCGCTGTACGAACCGCCGTCCGGTGAGATCGAGTCGGCGCTGTTCGCCCTTCAGGCCGCGCTCGGCGCCGGTGTCCTCGCCTACTACTTCGGCCTGCGGCGAGGGCGCCGCCAGGGCGAACTGCGCGCGTCCGCGGGGCAGGAGAGAGCGGGCTCCGGGGAGGATGCCGGGGAGTCGACGGCCCGAAGGTCCTGAGTCCCCGTGCTGCCGATCGACGCGGCGGCGCACAGCAGTCGCTGGCGCCGCCGCCATCCCGTGGACAAGGCCGCACTCGGTCTGGGCCTCACGGTGCTGGCCGTCTCGCTGCCGCCCTGGCCCGGTGCGGCCCTGGTGATCACCGCCGCGCTGGCCGTGCTGCTGGGGCCCGCGGGTGTGAGCCCCCGTCATCTGTGGCGGGCGTACCGGGTGCCGCTGGGCTTCTGTGTCACCGGGGCCGCCACGCTCCTCGTCCGCGTCGGCGGTCCGGAGGGGCTCGTCGCTCTCGACGCCGGGGGCCCGGTGCGCGCCGGTGAGCTGCTGCTGCGGACCTCGGCGGCGTCCCTCGGGGTGCTGCTGTTCGCGTTCACCACGCCGATGTCGGACCTGCTGCCCCGGCTGGTCAGGGCGGGGGTGCCTGCGCCGGTGGTGGACGTCGCCCTCGTGACGTACCGGATGAGCTTCCTGCTCCTGGACTCGGTGCGCCGCATCAGGGAGGCGCAGGCGGCCCGGCTCGGGCACACCACCCGGGCCGCGGCCTGGCGTTCCCTGGCGGGGCTCGGGGCGACCGCGTTCGTCCGGGCCTTCGACCGTGCGGCGCGGCTCCAGACGGGGCTGGCCGGGCGCGGCTACGACGGGACCCTGCGCGTGCTGGTGCCCGAAGCCCGTGTCTCGGTGCGGTTCGTGTCGCTGAGCGTCCTGCTCCTCGCGGTCCTCACCGCGCTGACCCTCGTCCTGGAAAGGCCGCTGTCATGAGCGACTCCGTCCTGCTCGCCCTGCGGGGCGCGTCCTTCGCGTACGAGGACGGTCCCGCCGTGCTCAGCGGACTCGACTTCGAGGCGCACGAGGGGCGCGCGCTGGCCCTGCTCGGCCGGAACGGCAGCGGCAAGACCACGCTGATGCGGCTCCTCAGCGGCGGACTGCGGCCGCGTGACGGGCGGTTGACGGTCGAGGGCCGTCCCGTCACGTACGACCGCGCGGGGCTGACCCGGCTGCGCACCACCGTCCAGCTGGTGGTGCAGGATCCCGACGACCAGCTGTTCGCGGCGTCCGTCGCCCAGGACGTGTCGTTCGGGCCGCTGAACCTGGGTCTGCCGGACGCCGAGGTGCGCGCCCGGGTGGACGAGGCGCTCGCGGCTCTGGACATCACCGCTCTGGCGGACCGGCCCACCCATCTGCTGTCCTACGGTCAGCGGAAGCGGACCGCGATCGCGGGGGCCGTCGCCATGCGGCCCCGGGTGCTGATCCTCGACGAGCCGACCGCCGGCCTCGATCCGGACGGCCAGGAGCGGCTGCTCGACACGCTCGGCGCTCTCCGCGACGGCGGCACGACCGTGATGATGGCCACCCACGACGTCGATCTCGCGCTGCGCTGGGCCGACGACGCCGCGCTGCTGACCCCGGCCGGGGTCCGCGCCGGGCCGGCCGCCGCGATGCTGGCGCGCACGGATCTGCTGCGGGAGGCGGGGCTGCGTCTGCCGTGGGGGGTCGCCACCACGCAGCTGCTGCGCGCCCACGGGCTGTTGGGCGCTTCGGCGCCCGGCCCGCGGACCCCGGAGCAGCTCGCGGCGCGCTTCGGTGTGCCGGTCGCCGCCGAGCGGACCGCGGGCGAGGGCTGATCTCCCGGAGGTTTTCCGGCGGGGTTCCGGGAGTCCGGCCGGGATGTGACGGTGCGTCGGCCGGACGGCCGGCGCACGCAATCTCGACCGCTTTTCCTCCGGTCCCCCACAAATCCACAATGCCGAACCGGTGTACGAATAGAACCCGGGCCTGCGACTGGCATATGCAACGGCCACGCAGTGCGGATGATCTCAAATACTGAGAACGAAACATGGGGCACATCCGCAGGCCACACGGGGTGAGCGAACGATTCAGCTCGTTCGGCGTCGACTTTCGGACTCTTCACAAGGGATTAACTCGATAAGCACTTCGGCCTGTTAGCTTCATGGTGGAGAGTGAAGTCCGCCAGGAGGTGAAGGATGCGCGTAGCGACCGTACGCTTGGTACTCGCGTTCCTCCTGAGCTTCCTTTTGGCTCCGGACTTCGGCGTGTCCACGGCCCATGCCCATACGGCGGCTCCGGGAACACGGGCGGAGGGCCCCGCGCACGCCGTCGGCGGAGCGGCGCACCTCGCCCAGGGCCCGTGCGGCACGGTCGACCGCGGGAGCGAGCAGAACGGCCTGCTGCGCCACCGCGACCGGAACCGCTCCGCGACGGTCCCCCCGCCCGAGGCGCCGCCGCGTTCCGTGGTGGCGCAGGACGCGGGCGGCGCGCTCGCCCCCGCGGCCGTCGCCGCGATGGGCGACGCGATGCGGGCCTCCAGATCCTCCGGCACCCGCTCCGCCCCCGCCCTCCAGGTGTTCCGCTGCTGAGCTGACCCGAGGCGCACGGCGTACCGCCCCCTCCTCCCCGCATCCCGCGGGACTCATCGTCGAGGGGTCGCGTCGACGTGCCCTGCCGGGCCCCGTTCTCGCACGCGTAACGACGCGCCGTTCCCCGGCGCGCCAGGAGGAACCCTTCGCCATGCAAACCCTCATGGAACATCCCGCAGGAGAAGTACCGGCCATCCGTGACAGTGCCGTCTGGGCGGGTCCGCCCGGCGACGTGCGCTCCGCTCCCTTCCGCACGGGATGAGGGCCGTCATGGACCGTGCTTCCTTCCCGTACCTGCGGCAGGACTTCGCCGCGTCACTCGTCGTCTTCCTGGTCGCGCTGCCGCTGTGCGTGGGCGTCGCCGTCGCGTCCGGGGTGCCGGCCGAACTGGGGCTGATCACCGGCATCGTGGGCGGTCTCGTCACCGGGATGATGCGCGGCAGCAGCCTCCAGGTGTCGGGGCCGGCCGCCGGCCTCACCGTCCTCGTCTTCGAGGCCGTCCAGACCTTCGGGCTCCCCGCGCTCGGGGTGATCGTGCTGACCGCGGGCCTGCTCCAGGTGGCCATGGGCGCCCTGCGGCTGGGCCGCTGGTTCCGGGCCATCTCCGTGTCGGTGGTCGAGGGCATGCTCGCGGGCATCGGCCTCGTCCTCATCGCGGGACAGCTCTACGCGGCCGCCGGTGCGGACGCGCCGCTCACCGGCATCGGCAAGCTGGCCGGTGTCCCGGGGATGCTGATCGACTCGGCGTCCAGTCCGGCGGCTCTCGCCTCGCTCGCGCTCGGTGTCTCGACCATCGTCCTGGTGGTCGGCTGGAGCAGGATGCCGAAGCGGGTCCGGGCCGTCCCGGGCGCACTCGCCGCGGTCGTGCTGGCCACCCTCGTCACCCTGGCGTTCGACCTGCCCGTCGAGACCGTGCGGGTCCAGGGGCTGTTCGACGCCGTCCAGATCCCCCCGCTGTCCGAGTTCGGCGGGCTCGCGAGCCTGGGCCTGCTCGGGACGGTGGCCGCCTTCACCCTGATCGCCTCCGCGGAGAGCCTGTTCAGCGCTGCGGCGGTGGACCGGCTGCACGACGGGCCCCGTACCCGGTACGACAAGGAGCTGATCGCCCAGGGCACCGGGAACACGGTGTGCGGTCTGCTCGGCGCGCTGCCGATGACGGCGGTCATCGTCCGCAGCTCGGCGAACGTGCAGGCGGGCGCGCGGACCAAGGCCTCCCGGGTGCTGCACGGGGTGTGGCTGCTCCTGTTCGCGGCGCTGCTGCCGTCCGCGCTGGCCCTCATCCCGCTGCCCGCCCTGGCCGGCATCCTCATCCACGCGGGGTGGAAGCTGATCCCGCTGCGCTCGCTGGCCGCCCTGTGGCGTGAGCACCGCGGCGAGGCGCTGATCCTGATCGTCACGGCCGTGTCGATCGTGGCGGTGAACATGTTCGAGGGTGTCCTCATCGGCCTGGCCCTGTCGGTCGCGAAGGCGGCCTGGGACGCGTCCCACATCCGGCTGGAGGTCGTGGACAGCAGCCCAGAGGGAGTCCGGGCGCGGCTGTCGGGCAACGCGACCTTCCTGCGGCTGCCGAAGATACTGGACAGCTTGGAGGCCCTGCCCAAGGACCGGCCCGTCTCCCTGGACCTGTCCGGTCTGAGCCATCTGGACCACGCCTGCCGCACGGCCCTGGAGAACTGGGCGGAACGGCACAGCTCCTCCGGCACGGAGCCGGTGCGGCTGACCCGGGAGGACGTGGTGTCGGCCGCCCCGTGAGCCGGGACGGCCGGTCCTCCCCCGGCTGACGGGATCTACGGCGCGACCCGCCGGGAGCCTTCGGGCGTCCCGGCGGGTCGTCGTGTGCGGTCAGCCGTGCGGCAGGATGACCGCGCGGCCGTTGATCCGGCCGGCGTGCAGCCGCTCGTAGGCGAGCGGGGCCTCGTCGATGGAGAAGGTCTCGACGTGGACGTCGACGGCTCCGGCGTGGGCCAGTTCGATGACCTCGGCGAGCTCCCCGCGCGAGCCCCAGTACGGCGCGCTGACCGAGGTGGAGAACGGCAGGACGCCGAATCCGACGGGCAGCAGGCCGCCGCCGATGCCGACGATGGTGATGTCGCTGTCGACGGAGGCGATCGCACCGGCCGTCTTCACGGTCGGCTCGGCGCCGACGAAGTCGAGGACGACCCTGGCGCCGGTGCCGCCGGTGAGCTCGCGGACCGTGGCGGCGGCGTTCTCGTCGGACAGTACGGCCTCGTGGGCACCGACCGCCCGGGCGAGCGCCAGCTTCTCCTCGGTCACGTCGAGCGCGATGACGCGGACGGCGGTCATGGCGCGCAGCAGCTGGATGGCGACGTGGCCGAGGCCGCCGGTGCCGATGACCACGGCGGTGGCGCCGGGCAGCAGCTTCGGCAGGGAGCGCTTGACGGCGTGGTAGGGCGTGAGGCCCGCGTCGGTCAGCGAGACCGTCTTGACCGGATCCAGGTCGCCGATGGGCGTCAGGTGCCGGGCGTCGTCGACGATCATGTACTCGGCCATGGCGCCCGGGCTGCCGAGCCCGGGCGGGTTGATGCCGAGGTCCGCGGCGCGCAGGCAGTAGTTCTCCCGGCCCTCCGCGCAGTTCGCGCAGGTACCGCAGCCCCACGGTCCGTAGACGGCCACCGCGTCACCGACACGGACGCCCTCGGCACCGTCGCCGAGGGCGGCGACCGTGCCGACGCCCTCGTGGCCGAGGGTGAGCGGGAGTGCGTAGGGGAACCCCTCGGCGGGCCAGCTCATCACGGCGATGTCCGAGTGGCAGACGCCCGCGGCGCTGACCTTCAGCAGGATCTGGCCCGGTCCGGGGACGGGCTCGGGTATCTCGACGACCTCGGGTGCGGCGCCGACGGTGCGGTACTGGACGGCTTTCATGTCTCTCCTTCGGTCTCCGTACGTCCTTTGTGGCCCGGGTGGCGGCGGCGCGCCACTCGGGGGTCAGGACGCGGAGTACCCGCCGTCCACCAGGTGGTAGCTGCCGTGGATGAAGGAGGCGCGGTCGGAGAGCAGGAAGGCGGTGAGCTCGGCGACCTCCTCGGAGGTGCCGAGGCGGCCCGCCGGGTGCAGCGAGATCAGGTGGTCCCGGGCGGGACCGTCGGTGTCGCGGAGCAGGGGGGTGTCGATGAAACCGGGACCGACGGCGTTGATGCGCACGTCGCGTGCGGCGTATTCGAGTGCGGCGGTCTTGGTGAGGCCGACGACGCCGTGCTTGGCGGCGGCGTACGCCGGGGAGTTCGCGAAGCCGTTGGTGCCGAGGATCGAGGAGATGTTGACGACGGCGCCGCCGCCCGCCGCCAGGATGGCGGGGAGCTCGTAGCGCATGGAGTAGAAGACGCCGCTGAGGTTGGTCGCGACGACCCGGTTCCAGTCCTCGACGCCGTATTCGCCGGTGGGCAGGGAGGGGCCGCCGATGCCGGCGTTGTTGACGGCGAGGTGCAGGGCGCCGAAGGTCTCGACGGCGGTCCGCACGCCGGCCTCGACGGAGGCGGGGTCCGTGACGTCGAGGGCGACGGCCGTGGCGCGGGCGCCGGTGGCCTCCAGCTCGGCGGCGGCCTCGCGGGCGCGCTCCTCGTGGTGGTCGGCGACGACGACGGCCGCTCCGCTCGCGGCGAGCCGCCGGGAGAGCGCGAGGCCGATGCCGGACGCCCCGCCGGTGACGAGGGCGACCTTGCCGGCGAACTCCGCTTCGAGGGCGGTGGGGAGGTTGGTGCTCATGATGTGCTTCCTTGCGTGGTGCTGTGCGGCGCCGGCCCGTGCTGCCGGGATTCCAGCAGGTCCGCGGAGAGGGCGTCGAAGGCGTGGACGACGAACTCGGGCAGGGCGGCGGGCCGGCCGCCGCGCACCCATGCCGTCTGGGCCGCGAGGAGCGCTCCGGCTCCCGCGGCGACGGCCACGGCGGGACGGGGGTCCTGCCGTGGGTCGGTACCGAGGCGTTCCGCGAGGATCGCGACGGACTCCTCCTGGGCGTCCACCCGGATGTGGTGGTACGCCGCGTACAGGGTGGGTTCTTCCTCGGCCATGGCCAGCAGGTCGAAGATGCGCGGCCGCAGGTGCCAGGGCTCGGCCTCCGTGTCGTCGAGCCATGCGAGGACGGCGCGGCGGTAGGCGGTGAGCGGTGGTTCGGCCGGCGGTCGCTCGCGGAGCGCTCGGTTGATCCGGTCGCCGTCGCCCCGCACTGCGTCGAGGACGGCGGCCTCCTTGCTCGGGAAGTACCGGCTGAAGGTGCGCCGGTCGACATCGGCCGCCTGGGCGATCTCCTCGACCGTGACGCTCCGCAGACCGCGGTCGAGCACCAGCTCGAACGCGCTCCGGGCCAGTGCGTCCCGGGTCCGGCGCGCCTTGCGGCTGCGCCGTTCCGGGGCGTTTCCCGTCTGATGCATAGCTGCATCGTACACCTGAAAATGTCCCAGTGGGACTTCTGCCCCGGCGGGACATCACGAGGCCGGCCGGGACCACGTCCGGAGGACCGACCACAGCCGGAGGGCCGGGAACGCCGGAGGACCGACCACAGCCGGAGGCCCGGGAACGCCGGAGGGTCGGGGCGCCATGCGACCGCCCCGGCCCTCCGCGGCGCCACCGCGCGTCTGTCGCGCCGGTGGCCCCTCGTGCATCCGCTACGTCAGGGGTTCGGCCCCCTCCGGCGTCTTCTCGCGCGTGCGGCTCAGCGCGCCGGGCCACCAGGCCGTGGGGCCGATGTCCCGGACCAGGGCGGGCACCAGGAGCGAACGGACGACGAGGGTGTCCAGGAGGACGCCGAAGGCGACGATGAACGCGATCTGCACCAGGAAGGCCAGCGGGATGACGCCCAGGGCCGCGAAGGTGGCAGCGAGGACGACGCCCGCCGAGGTGATGACCCCGCCCGTGGTGGTCAGTCCGCGGAGGACGCCCTGGCGGGTCCCGTGGATGAGGGACTCCTCGCGGACCCTCGACATCAGGAAGATGTTGTAGTCGACGCCGAGCGCCACCAGGAAGACGAATCCGTACAGCGGTACGGAGGAGTCCGTCCCGCTGAAGCCGAAGACGTGCTGGAAGACCAGCGACGCGATGCCGAGCGTCGCGAGGAAGTTGAGCGCCACCGTGGCCACGAGCAGGAGCGGCATCAGCAGCGAGCGGAGCAGGCCGATCAGGATGACGAGGATGATGACCAGCACCACCGGGACGATGATGTTGCGGTCGTGCTCCGCGGTCTTCTGGGTGTCGTACTGCTGCGCGGTGTAGCCGCCGACGAGCGCCTTCGCGCCGGGGACGGCGTGGACCGCGTCGCGCAGCTCCGTGACCGCCTCCTTGGCCGCGTCGCTGTCGGCCGCGGCGGACAGCGTGGCGTCGATGCGGACCCGGCCGTCCACGACGAGCGGTTCCCCGCCGCCCGGACGCCCGGAGGAGGACAGGACGGAGACGGCCGCGACTCCGGGGACGTCCTCGGCTGCGGCGACGACCTGCTTCGCGCGGCCCGCGTCCGCGATCACGACCGCCGGGTTGCCCGATCCGCCGGGGAAGTGGCGGCCCAGGGTCTCCTGCGCGGTGACGGAGGGCGCCTCGTTGACGAAGATCTCCTCGAGCGGCACCCCCTTGGAGTTGAGGGTGGGCATGAAGGCCGCGCAGGCCACGAGGCCGACCAGGGTGACGGCCCACACCTTGCGGGGGGAACGGTCGACCAGGCCCGCCACCCGGGACCAGATGCCCGTCGAACCGGCCTCGGGCGCGTCCTCGCCCTTCTTCGGGCCGGACGGCCAGTACGCGGCCCTGCCGAGCAGGACCAGGACGGCGGGCAGGAAGGTGAGGGCGCTCAGGACGGAGCAGACGATGCCGATGGCGCCCACCGGGCCGAGCGCGCGGTTGTTGGTCAGGTCGCTGAGCAGGAGGGCGAGCAGTCCCAGGGCCACCGTGGCGGCGCTGGCCGCGATCGGGCCGGCGGACTCGCGCAGTGCGGCGCGCATCGCGGTCCACCGGTCGGGGCACCGCCCGAGCTCCTCGCGGAACCGTGCGGTGAGCAGCAGCGCGTAGTCGGTCGCCGCCCCGATGACCAGGATCGACAGGATGCCCTGGACCTGGCCGTCGACGCGGACGACGTCGTGGTCCGCGAGAACGTAGACGATCGCGCAGGAGACCCCGAGCGCGAAGACCGCGCCGATGATGATGATCAGGGGCAGCAGGACGCTCCGGTAGACCAGGAGCAGGATGACGAGCACGGTCACCAGGGCGACCCCGAGCAGGAGTCCGTCGATGCCGGCGAAGGCGTCCGAGAGGTCGGCCTGGGAGGCCGCGGGGCCCGCGAGACCGACCGTGGTCCCGGGGACCTCCTGCGCCGCACTCCTGATCCGGTCGAGCGCGTCGGGGAGTTCGTCGCCGAGGTCCGGCCTCAGCTGGACGACGCCCTCCAGCGCCTTGCGGTCGTCGGACAGCAGCGCGGGGCTCACCTCCCCGGTGACGCCCGGCCCGTTCTTGGCGGAGGCGAGGGCGGCGGTGGCCTGCTTCTGCTGCTGCGGGCCGAGCTCCCCGCCCTCCTTCGCCGTCCAGACCACGACGGCGGGCACCGTCTCCTGGCGGGTGAACGCCTTCTGGGCCTCGACGACCTGCGTGGACTCGGCACTCTGGGGCAGGAACGAGGCCTGGTCGTTGGTGGCCACCTCCCCGAGCTTCCCCGCGTACGAGCCGAACGCCCCGCCCACGACGAGCCAGGCCAGGACGAGGAACACGGGGACTAGAACAAGCCGGCGGCCCGGCTTCGATGCGGTGGACATGGCACTCCTGGGTCGCCGCGATCTCTCGATAATGATGTATCTCAATGATTGAGATTACATGCACCACCGACTGCCCCCGAACCGGTCCGGCAATCCAGGACTCCCGTGCCGGCATCGGGGCGCGCGCAACTCAGCCCCGCGGGACCTGTATTCGGGAGAGTTCGCCGTTCATCCGTCCGAGGAAGCGGAGGGCCGCCTCCAGCTCACCCGGCCCGGAGGCCTCGCGCGCGCCGGTCGCCGCCTCCGCCAGGGGCATGAAGAAGGACCGGGCGGCCGCCTTCGCCCCGGACTCGTAGTACAGGTGCACGACGCGGCGGTCGGCGCTCTCGCGCGCCCGTCTGATGTGCCCCGCGCGCTCCAGCCGGTCCAGGCACGCGGTGACCGCGCCGGACGTCAGGCCGAGGTGTTCGCGCAGCCGCCCGGGGGTCAGCGGCGTCTCGGCGTCGAGGATCGCGCCGAGCGCCTGCACGTCCGTGGCGTGCAGACCCTGCGCGTGCGCGAAGGCGTGGACCAGCCGGTTGATCTCGCCGTTCATCCGGCGCAGCTCCATGGCGAGGGCCAGGAGCTCCGGCCTCCCGGCCGCCTGCGCGCCCGGGCCGTCACGAGGGTCCTCTGCTCTGTCCACCGCCCCATGATAGGACGCACCCGACGACACGCCGACTACCTTCCCGACCTGCGCGAAGACCCCTCACGCGGCCCATCTCGCCTCTATACTTCTACAGTTGTGTAGAAACGCGGCTGACAGCGTTCTCCGCGTACGGAAGAAGGAGTGAACGCCACGATGGTGTTCAAGAAGCTGCTCGGGTCACTCGGCGTGGGCGGCCCCACCGTGGACACGGTACTGCAGCCCGGTGCGGTCGTCCCCGGTGGCGGGCTGAGCGGCGAGGTCCGGCTGAAGGGCGGCAACGCCGAGGCCACGATCGAGCACATCACGCTGGAGCTGGTGGCCCGCGTGGAGGCGGAGCACGAGGACGGCGAGTCCGAGGGGGCCGTGGTCTTCGAACGCTTCACCGTCGCCGGGGGCTTCGTGCTCGGGGAGGGCGAGGAGCGCGCCGTCCAGTTCACGCTGACCCTCCCCTGGGAGACCCCGGTCACCGAGCTGTACGGGCAGGACCTCGGGATCGTCCTCGGGGTGCGCACGGAGCTCGCGGTGTCCGGCGCCCGGGACAAGGGCGACCTCGACCGCCTCACGGTGGGTCCGCTGCCCGTCCAGGAAGCCGTGCTGGAGGCCTTCGGGCAGCTCGGCTTCGGCTTCAGGTCGGCCGACCTGGAGCTGGGGCACATCGGCGGCACCGGTCAGCGGCTGCCGTTCTACCAGGAGATCGAGCTCGCACCGGCCCCGCAGTACGCGGGCCGGATCAACGAGGTCGAGGTGACCTTCCTGGCCGGCCCGGACGCGGTGGAGATCGTGCTGGAGGCGGACAAGCGGGGCGGGCTCTTCTCCGGCGGCGGGGACTCCCTCGGCCGTTTCACCGTGGGGCACCACGAGGCCCACAGCCGCGACTGGGCCACCGAGGTGGACGGCTGGGTGCGGTCGCTGGCCGAGGCGCGCGCCGCGCACGGGACCCACGGGGCGTACGGAGCGCACGAGGCCTACGGGCACGACGGCGGGCACGCGGAGCACCGCTCGGGCCCCGGGATGGGCACCGTGATCGCCGCCGGGGCCGCGGGGGTCGCGGTGGGTGTCGTGGGCGGCCTGGTCGCCGCCGAAGTCGTCGACGAGGTCGGCGACTTCTTCGAGGGTGACGAGGAGGAAGAGGGGGGCGACGAGGACTGAGGCAGGGCCGGAAGACGCCCTGCCGCCTCCCTCTACAGTGCTGTAGATTTGGCGCGCCGCCGCGGCACGGGGGTCTTCCCCCGGGCCGTCGGAAGAGCGCCTCACACCCACCAGGGAGAAGTCAGCCGTCATGTTCGGAATCAGCGAGATCGCGATCTTCCTCCTCATCGCCGTCCTGGTCTTCGGTGCCAAGAAGCTCCCCGAACTGGCCCGCTCCCTGGGCAAGTCGGCGCGGATCCTGAAGAGCGAGGCGCGGGCCCTGAAGTCCGACGGCGCGCCGCCCACCGTCCACCCGGAGCCGTACACGGGCGGACCGGACGACCCGCGCGTCATCAGGGGGACCGCCGCGGAGAAGCCCTGACCTCGCTGAACCCCCGCACTCCTGCCCGCCCCGCCACCCGGAGGGGTGGGCTTCGGCGTGTTCCGGCCCCGCCGGCAAGCGGAATCCGCCGTACGGGGACACGGTGGACGTACGGGACACGAGCCGGAGCGAGGGGCCATGGAGAGCAAGGACGACGACGCCGGCGGACTGCGCTGCCTGGTGACGGGCGCGACGGGGTACATCGGGGGCCGCCTCGTACCGGAGCTCCTGGAGGCCGGCCACCGGGTGAGATGCCTGGCACGGTCCCCGGAGCGGCTGCGCGACCACCCCTGGGCGGGCGAGGTCGAGGTGGTCAAGGGGGACGTGACCGACGCGGACTCCCTGGACGCGGCGATGCGGGACATCGATGTCGCCTACTACCTGGTGCACGCGCTGGCCTCCGGGCCCGGCTTCGAGAGGACCGACCGCGCGGCGGCGCGCACCTTCGGCGAGCGGGCGAAGGCCGCCGGGGTGCGGCGGATCGTCTACCTGGGCGGGCTGACCCCGGCGGACGTCCCCGAACGGGAGCTGTCACCGCATCTGCGCTCGCGTGCGGAGGTCGGCCACCTGCTGCTCGGTTCGGGGGTGCCGACGACGGTGCTCCGCGCCGCGGTCATCATCGGTTCGGGTTCGGCCTCCTTCGAGATGCTGCGCTACCTCACCGAGCGACTGCCCGTCATGGTCACCCCCAGCTGGGTGTCGACGCGGATCCAGCCGATCGCCGTGCGGGACGTCCTGCGCTACCTGGTGGGCAGTGCGCGGATGCCCGCCGGGGTGAACCGCGCGTTCGACATCGGCGGCCCCGACGTCATGACCTACCGCGACATGATGCAGAAGTACGCCCGGGTCGCCGGGCTCCGCCACCGGCTGATCCTGCCGGTGCCGATGCTCTCGCCGGGTCTGTCCAGCCACTGGGTGGGGCTGGTCACCCCGGTCCCCGCGTCGATCGCACGCCCCCTCGCCGAGTCCCTGCGCTACGAGGTCGTGTGCCACGAGCACGACATCGCCGAGTACGTCCCCGACGGCCCCGGACTGCCCTTCTCCTTCGACACCGCCCTCTCGCTCGCCCTGCAACGGGTGCGGGAGGCGAGGGTGACGACGCGGTGGTCTTCCGCGTCCACCCCGGGCATTCCCAGCGATCCGCTCCCCACCGATCCGGACTGGGCGGGCGGCAGCCTCTACACCGATGTGCGCGAGCTGGACGTGGGCGCCTCCCCCGAGGCGCTGTGGAAGGTGATCGAGGGGATCGGCGGCGACCACGGCTGGTACTCCTTCCCGCTCGCCTGGGCGGTCCGCGGCTGGCTGGACCGCCTCGTCGGCGGCGTCGGACTGCGCCGCGGACGCCGCGACGCCGAACACCTGCGGGTCGGCGACTCACTCGACTTCTGGCGCGTCGAGGAGATCGAACCCGGCCGGCTCCTCCGGCTCCGCGCCGAGATGCGCCTCCCCGGCCTGGCCTGGCTGGAGATGTACGCGGAGGAGCGTGAGGGCGGCGGGTCGCACTACCGGCAGCGGGCCGTCTTTCATCCGTTCGGGCTGCTGGGCCACGCCTACTGGTGGAGTGTGTCACCCTTCCACGCGGTGGTCTTCGGCGGAATGGCCCGCAACATCGCCCAGGCGGCGGGCCGGGGAAAGGCAGGTGGTCAGTGATGACCGTGGCGATCGTGCTGTTCACCTCGGACCTGCGGCTGCACGACCATCCGCCTCTGCACGCGGCGCTTGCCTCGGCCGACGAGGTGGTGCCGCTCTTCGTCCTGGACAAGGGGGTGGACGCCGCCGGGTTCGGCTCGCCGAACCGGCGCGCCTTCCTCGCCGACTGCCTCCGTGACCTGGACGCGGGGCTCCGGGAGCGCGGCGGGCGCCTGGTCGTCCGCGAGGGCGACGTCACCGAGGAGGTCGGCCGGATCGTCACCGAGACGGGGGCGGGCACGGTGCACATGGCGGCGGGGGTCAGCTCCTATGCCCAGCGCCGGGAGGAGCGGCTGCGGGAGGCCCTGGCTCCGGCGGGCTGCCGGCTGAGCGTGCACGACGCGGTGGTCACCGCGGTCGCGCCCGGTGCGGTGGTCCCCTCCGGGTCGGGACGCGACCACTTCGCGGTCTTCACCCCGTACTTCCGGCGCTGGTCCGGTGAGGGGCTGCGGTCCCCGTTCCGGGCGCCGCGCGCCGTGCGCGTACCGGACGGGCCGGCGTCCGCCGCGCTGCCCTCGCGGGCCCAGGGGGTGTCCCCCGGGCTCGCCGAGGGTGGTGAGACGGAGGGCCGCAGGCTGTTCACCGCGTGGCGCCGCGACGGGCTCGCCGCGTACGAGGACCGCCACGACGACATGGCGGGCGACGCGACCTCGCGGCTGTCGCCGCACCTGCACTTCGGCACCCTCTCCCCCGCCGAGGTGGTCCACCGTGCGCGCGCCGCGGGCGGACCGGGTGCGGAGGCCTTCGTGCGCCAGGTGTGCTGGCGGGACTTCCACCACCAGGTGCTGGCCGCCCGGCCGGCCGCTTCCCGGTCCGACTACCGCACGCGGCAGGACCGTTGGCGCACCGGGCGAGCGGCGGAGGACGAGACGGCCGCCTGGCGGGAGGGCCGCACCGGGTATCCGGTGGTCGACGCGGCGATGCGCCAGCTGCTGCACGAGGGCTGGATGCACAACCGGGGCCGGCTGCTGACCGCGAGCTTCCTCGCGAAGACCCTGTACGTGGACTGGCGGGCCGGGGCGCGGCACTTCCTGGAGCTGCTCGTCGACGGGGACATCGCCAACAACCAGCTCAACTGGCAGTGGGTGGCCGGTACGGGCACGGACAGCCGCCCCAACCGGGTGCTGAACCCCGTGACGCAGGCCAAGCGGTACGACCCGGACGGCGCCTACGTACGCCGCTGGGTGCCGGAGCTGGCGGGGGTCCGGGGCTCCGCCGTGCACGAGCCGTGGAAGCTGCCGCGGCGGGAGCGTGAGGGCCTCGGCTATCCGGCACCGGTGGTCGGGCTGTCGGAGGCGCTCACCCGGTTCAAGGAGGCGCGGGGGCTGGACTGACGGCGGCGGCCGTCGCCGCTCAGACCTTGCGCCAGCGGGCGTTGGCCCAGGAGAAGAAGCCGAAGGCGGCGAGACCGAGCGCGACGAGGACGAGCAGCCAGGGTCCCGCGGGCGTCTCGGTGAAGGAGCGCAGGGTGTCGTCCATGCCCTTGGCACGGCCGGGTTCGTGCTGGACGGCGGCGGCGATGGCGAAGCCGCCCGCCGTCGCGAAGACGATGCCGCGGACGCCGCCGCCGAAGACGCCGACCACGTCGACGGCCTGACGGGTCCTCTTCGACATCTCGGCCGTCTTGAGGTGCTTGTGGTACTTCCGGGCGACGGCGCGGAAGGCGATCCACAGGCCGGCGCCCGCGACCACGGCGCCCGCGATCCCGACGATCCACTGCCCCGCGGGCCATTCCAGGGCCCGGGCCGTGACGTCGTTGGTCTGGGCGTCGCTGGATCCGCTGCCGCTCCCCTTGTCACCGGCCGCGTAGGAGAGCACGGAGTAGGAGACGAAGGCGTAGAAGACGGCGCGGCCGCCGGCCATGACGCGCTTGACCGGCTTGTCGCCGTCGGGGCCGGCCTGGCCGAAGGCCGCCTCGGACAGCCGCCAGAGGGCCATGCCCGCGAGTGCGGCGCCGAGGACCCAGAGCAGGATGTTCCCGAAGGGCTTCTCGGCTATCTCCGCGATGGCCCCGCCCCGGTCCGCCTGCTTGCCGCCTCCGTCGGAGAAGCCGATGCGCAGGGCGAGCGTGCCCACCAGGAGGTAGATGACTCCGCGGGCCGCGAACCCGGCGCGGGCGCCGATGTCCACCACCCGGCTGCGTGCGGCTCTTCTGGCCTGACCCCGGGCGTTCGTCGACAGTGCGTTCGCATTCATGCACTGCCGGATGCCCCTGAATCGGCGATCAATGCCGGAGGGACGACCCTTACGCCCCGGTGTCCTCCGGCTCGTCCGGGCCTGCGGTCCTCCCCCTGGCCCGGCGGCCGACGACGGCCGCCGCCGCGAGGGCGCTGCCGGCGAACGCGAGCGCGACGACCCAGGGCCGGTCCAGGACGTGTCCGGTGGCGTGGTCGAGCGAGTAGCGGCCGGCTCCGGTGACCCCGATCGCGGCGGCGGTGAAGCCGAGGAACGCCGGGTACTCGTAGCCTCCGCCCGTCGCGAAGAATCCGGCGGGCGCGTGCACGGCGACGGCTCCGGCCATCGTGCCGGCCGCGGCGGCGCCGGCCGCCGGGGTGGCGAGGCCGAGGGCGAGCAGGATCCCGCCGCCCGTCTCGCCGAGGCCCGCGGCCAGCGCGCTGTGCCGGGGCGGGTCGAAGCCCATGGCCTCCATCGCCGCGGTCGTCCCCTCGATGCCCCCGCCGCCGAACCATCCGCCCAGCTTCTGACTGCCGTGGGCCGCCAGGACGGCTCCCGTGCCGACCCGGAGGACGAGGAGTCCGAGGTCGCGCCGGTTGATACAGGTCATGGGATGTCTCCCGTCGGGGGCGGAGTCCTGAGCCGTACGGCTCCACTGTGCGGCGCACCGCGGCCGGGGGGCCGGTGGTGCTGGGCCGTTCGTGTCACGGCCGTGCGGGGACTGCGACGCAGCTCATTGTGCAACTTGTTGCATAAGGCCCCCGGGGTGGTCTACAACTGGCTCGACGACACCTGCGAGGAGACCCGGATGAGCCCGTACCCCACCCTGCTGAGCCCGCTCGACCTCGGATTCACCACGCTCCCGAACCGGGTGCTCATGGGGTCGATGCACATCGGCCTCGAAGAGGTGGAGCGCGGTTTCGAGCGGATGGCCGCCTTCTACGCGGCCCGGGCGCGCGGCGGGGTCGGCCTCATGGTCACCGGGGGGATCGCGCCCAGCGAGCGGGGGTGCTCGTTCCCCGGCGGCGCCATGATGACCACCGAGGCGGAGGCCCGGCAGCACGCCGAGGTCACGTCGGCCGTCCATGCGGCGGGGGGCCGGATCGCGATGCAGATCCTGCACTTCGGACGCTACGCCCACCACCCCGACCTGGTGGCGCCGAGCGCGCTCAAGGCACCGATCAGCGGCTTCACCCCGCACGCGCTGGACGACGACGAGGTCGAGGAGACCGTCGAGGAATTCGTCCGGGCCGCGGAGCTGGCCCGGAGCGCGGGGTACGACGGCGTCGAGATCATGGGCTCGGAGGGCTACCTGATCAACGAGTTCATCGTGTCGGCGACCAACCGCCGCGAGGACCGCTGGGGCGGCTCGTACGAGAACCGCATCCGCTTCCCCGTCGAGATCGTGCGCCGCGTCCGTGAACGCGTCGGCCCCGACTTCATCCTGATCTACCGGCTGTCCATGCTGGACCTGGTGCCCGGCGGTTCCACCCTGGAGGAGGTCGTCCACCTCGCCCGGGAGGTGGAGGCGGCCGGCGCGACCCTCATCAACACCGGGATCGGCTGGCACGAGGCACGCATCCCGACCATCGCGACCTCGGTGCCGCGCGGCGCCTTCACCTGGGTGACGGAGCGGGTGCGGGGCGCGGTGTCGGTGCCCCTGGTGACCAGCAACCGCATCAACACCCCCGAACTGGCCGAGGAGGTCCTCGCCTCGGGCCGGGCGGACATGGTGTCGATGGCGCGGCCCTTCCTGGCCGACCCGGACTTCGTCGCCAAGGCCGCCGAGGGCCGGGCCGACGCGATCAACACCTGCATCGGCTGCAACCAGGCCTGCCTGGACCACATCTTCAGCCTGAAGATCACCTCCTGCCTGGTGAACCCGAGGGCCTGCCACGAGACGGAGCTGGTGCTCGCGCCGACCCGTCTGCGCAAGCGCGTCGCCGTGGTCGGCGCCGGGCCGGCCGGGCTGGCGTGCGCGGTCACGGCCGCCGAGCGCGGCCACGCGGTCACCCTGTTCGACGCCGCGGACGAGATCGGCGGCCAGCTGAACGTCGCCCGCCGGGTCCCCGGCAAGGAGGAGTTCGACGAGACGCTGCGCTACTTCCGCACCCGGCTCGCCGAGGAGGGGGTCGAGGTGCGGCTCGGCACCCGGGCCGGCGCCGGTTCGCTCGACGGCTTCGACGAGGTCGTCCTGGCCACCGGCGTGGAGCCCCGCACCCCCGGGATCCCCGGCGTCGGGCACCCCAGTGTCGTCAGCTACCTGGACGTCCTGCGGGGCGGCGCGGAGGTCGGCGACCGGGTGGCGGTGATCGGGGCCGGCGGGATCGGATTCGACGTCGCGGAGTTCCTGACCGACGGCGGCGAGGGGGCGAGCCGGGACCCGGAGGTCTTCTTCCGGCAGTGGGGGGTGGACACCGGCTACGCGGACCGGGGCGGGCTGCGGGCCCCGGAGCGCGCGAAGCCGGGGCGCACGGTGCATCTGATCCAGCGCAAGGCCACCAAGGTCGGGGCGGGGCTGGGGAAGACCACCGGGTGGATCCACCGCACCGAACTCCGGCACCGCGGTGTGACGATGATCGCGGGGGCGTCCTACGGCCTGATCGACGACGCGGGCCTGCACCTCACCGTCGACGGGGAGCGGAGCGTCCTGCCGGTCGACACGGTGGTGCTGTGCGCGGGTCAGGAACCGCGCCGCGAGCTGTACGAGGAGCTGCGCGCCGCGGGCCGTCCGGTGCATCTGATCGGGGGCGCCGACGTGGCCGCCGAGCTGGACGCCAAGCGCGCGATCCGTCAGGGCACGGAGCTCGCCGCGGAACTGTGAGGGACCGGTGCCGCTGTCCCTAGGATGCGGTCCATGTCACTCCCGCACGCGATCCTCACGGCCCTGCTGGAGAAGCCGTCGTCCGGTCTCGAACTGACCCGCAGGTTCGACCGGTCGATCGGCTATTTCTGGCCGTCCACGCACCAGCAGATCTACCGGGAGCTGGGGAAGCTGGAGGCCGCGGGCCACGTCCGGGTCCTGCCCGCCGCACAGCCGGCGCGCGGGCGGCGCAAGGAGTACGAGGTGCTGCCCGCAGGCCGTGCGGAGCTCACGGCCTGGGTGGCGCTGGCCGAGGACCCGCGCCCCGTCCGCGATCCGCTGCTGCTGCGGCTGCGCGCGGCCGCCGTGGTCGGCGCCCCCGGCCTGACCGGGGAGCTGCGCCGGCACCTGGCGCTGCACCGGGCGCAGCTGGCGGAGTACCTGGAGATCGAGCGGCGCGACTTCCCGCCGGAGCGGACCGGCGAGGAGGACCGGCTGCGCCGTCTGGTGCTGCGCGGGGGCATCGACCTGGAGACGTTCTGGACGGGCTGGCTGACCGCGGCGATCGACGATCTGGACGGTTCGGCCCGGTAGCCGGGCGCGGGGCGGCGGCCCGCGGCGGGTGTCCGGAGTCCGCCCCTGCCTCCCGGCGGGGAGACGGGACGGAGAGCGGCCCGCCCTAGCGTCGGGCGCCGTGGCGGGAAGCCGTGCTCCGGCCCCGTGGTCCCGCCCGCCCGCACCGGCCTCAGGCACCCGTTCGCCGGGTGCGTACCGCCGCGGGCGCCCGGGGCGACGACGAGAGGACACATGTGGTGAAGGCACGGACGGCACGTACGGGGGTCGCCCTCGTGGCGGCTGCGGCGGCGGTGGTCGCGACGGCTTCGGCCGCGCAGGCCAACTCCGGCTTCTCCGTCGAGAAGTACGAGCAGATCCAGTTCGGGATGAGCTTCGACGAGGTCTGGGAGATCGGCGGCGGGGAAGCGGCCTGCGACACCGGCGGCGTCATCGGCGACTCGATCCTCTGTTTCACCGAGTCGAGCGACTACGCCCCCTACGGCGGCTTCTCCTTCACCGAGGACGGCGAGCTCTTCAGCAAGCGCAACGAGTTCCTGTACAAGGCGAAGAACCCGTCGGTGCGGCTGTCGCACTACAACAAGACCTCGGTGGGCATGACCGAGGCCCAGCTGTGGGCGGCGGTTCCGCAGGACTCCTGCGTGCAGCAGGGGGAGAGCTATCCGAACTGGCCGGCCCTGAACGGTGTGGCCGAGAAGTACTACTGCGCCGCGGCCACCGGCCTCTTCCCGCCCTCCGCCACCTTCTACCTCACCGACGGCATCGTGACCGACCGGTTCCAGCGCAGCCTGACCTGATCCGGCGGCGGGCGCACGGGGGACGGACCCGGTCAGCCCGCCCCGGTCGTCTCCCGTGCGCCCGCCGCCACCCGGAGTCCGTCCGCCGTCGCCCCGGCCGTCCCCACCCGCTGTTCCGGCGGCACGGAGGACGGCGGCACGGACCGGACGGGGCCGGAGGCGACGACGCGGGACGGCGCCGGGGCGGCGGGCGGGCCGCCGGCCTGCGCACGGCTGAGCAGGAGCACACCCTGGCCGGCCGCGGCGGCGCCGACGAGCGCCGGGAGCAGGCCGAGCGCCCCGCCCTGGAGGCGTTCGCCGAGCAGGATCAGGCCGATCACCGCGGCGGCGACGGGGTTGGCGAGGGTGACCACGGCGAGCGGGGCGCCCAGGCCGCCCCGGTACGCGGTCTGGGAGAGCATCAGCCCGCCCAGGGCGAAGGCCGACACGAGCACCGCGACGGTCACCAGCCGCAGGCTCAGCAGCGGGCCCGTGTGGTCGGTCGCGGCGACCGTGAGGGTCTGGGTGAGCGCGGAGGCCACCCCGGAGGTGATGCCCGAGGCCGCGGCGTGCCGGAGGCCGGGCCGGCTCCCCGGACGGCCGAGCACCGCGACCAGCCCCATGGTGACGGCGCCGACGCCCAGGGCCTCGGGAAGGCTGAGCGTGTCGTGCGGCGAGGCGCCGCCCGCGGCCAGCAGCAGCGCGGCCAGGCCGGTGAGCGTGAGGAGGGTGCCGCGCCATTCCGCGCGGCTGACGCGGCGGCCCGCGGAACGCGCCCCGAGCGGGACGGCCGCGACGAGGGTGAGCGCCCCGAGGGGCTGGACCAGGGTGAGCGGGCCGTACCGGAGCGCAGCGACGTGCAGCAGCGCTCCCCCGGCGTTCAGTCCGACCGCCGACCACCAGGCGCCGCGGCCCAGCAGCCGGAGCGGACCGGCGGAGGGCGGGGTCCGGCCGGCGAGCCGGGCCTGTGCGACCGCGGCGGCCGCGTAGGCACCGGCGGAGACGAGGGACAGGGCGACGGCCCAGAGCGTGGCGCTCATCGGTGCGCTCCCGGGGCCGCGCAGACGGGTCCCGCCTGGTCACGGACGGACCGGGGCGCCCGGGTGTGCACCGGCGGGCGCGGTGGGACCGCGGCGCTCCGGTCGTGTCCGGCGTGCGGGAAGGCGTCCCGGGCGTGGCCGCCCGCGGCCCGCCGGCCGGGTGTGCGGGCGGAGAGGAGTCCGGCCGCCGGAAGAGCCGCGCGGACGAGGGGCGGTCGGGCCGAGCTGTCCGGCTCCCGCTCCGCAGGCTCACTGCGGGTGTGCATCACCCGTGCCCCTTTACTGACGGTGCGCTGTACGACGCCGGCATGGCCGCTCCATGCCGTATCGATACGCCAGTGTACCGATACGGAGGCGTATCGGTACACACGCGTATCGGTACACTGGCGCTCCGAGGATCCCCAGCCGCACCGCCGCAGAGAGGGAAGCCGATGCCGCCGCCCGGTCCCGCCCAGCAGTCCGTACCCGCGTCACGCCGGTCGAAGATCACACCGGAGCGGGCGCAGGAGCTCTACACCGCGGTGCTGGACCTGCTGCGGGAGGGCGGTTACGACGCACTGACGATGGAGGGCGTCGCCTCCCGCACCCGGTGCGGGAAGTCGACCCTCTACCGCCAGTGGGGCTCGAAGCCGGAGCTGGTCGTCGCCGCGCTGCACGGCACCCGCAGGGCCACGCTCTCCGGGTTCTCCGACATCGACACCGGAAGTCTCGCCGGCGACCTGCGGGAGGCGGCACGGGCGGTGGACGCGGCGTCCGGCCGGGACACCGCGCTGATGCACGCACTCGGCCACGCCGCCCTGCAGAATCCCGACCTGCTCTGCGCGATGCGCTCCACCCTGATCGCCCCCGCCATCACCGCGATCGACGCGATGGTCGAGCGCGCCGTGCGGCGCGGCGAGATCGCGTCCGACAACCCCGCGGCGGACTACGTGGCCGCCCAGATGCTGGGCATCATGCGCGCCCGGCCGCTGCTGGAGGGCCGGTACGGGGACGACGCCTTCCTGACCCGCTTCATCGAGTGCGCCGTGCTCCCCGCCCTCGGACTCCCCGCGCCCGGTCCCGCCCCCGCGCACGGAGAGACGTGAGCTGAGGAACGTGGCCCGTCGCCCCGGTGGACAGCGGCGCCACCCGCGCGCCGCACCGTGAGGACGGGGACGGCGCCCGAACGGCCGGCCGGCGGTCTCCGTGGAGACCGCCGGCCGGCCGTTCCGTGCCCGCACCCCCTTCTCGTCCTCTTGACGATATGAGGCGATCCCCTTTATCGTCTTCATGACGAGAAAGAGGGGGTCCTGACATGGCCGACATCACCCGCCGCTTCGGCTGGCGGCACCTGCGCTCCGCACCGACCGCCCACATCCGCCACCACAAGCGCGGCAGCCTCGCCCACGACGGCCCCGGTCTGAGCTTCTGGTACCGCGCGCTCTCCGCGGCGCTCTCCGAGGTGCCGGTCGACGACCGGGAGCTGGCGATGGCGTTCCACGCCCGTACGGCCGACTTCCAGGACGTCACCGTCCAGGCGACCGTGACCTACCGGATCGACGACCCCGCCGTGGCGGCCGCCCGGCTCGACTTCTCGGTGGACCCGGACTCCGGGGTGTGGCGCGGTGCGCCGCTGGAGCAGATCGCCACCCTGCTCACCGAGACCGCGCAGCAGCACACCCTGGACGTGCTGGCCCGCACCCCTCTCGCCGCCGCCCTGGTGGACGGGGTCGCGGCCGTGCGCGAGCGGGTGGCCACCGGGCTCGCGACCGAGCCCCGGCTGCCCGCCACCGGCATCGACGTGGTCGCGGTGCGCGTCGTCGCCATCCGCCCCGAGGCGGAGGTCGAGCGCGCGCTGCGCACCCCGGCCAGGGAGCAGATCCAGCAGGAGGCCGACCGGTCGGTGTACGAGCGCCGGGCCGTCGCGGTCGAGCGCGAGCGCACCATCGCCGAGAACGAGCTCGCCAGCAAGATCGAGCTCGCCCGCCGCGAGGAGCAGCTGGTCGACCAGCGGGGCACCAACGCCCGCAGGGAGGCCGAGGAGAAGTCGGCGGCCGACGGGGTGCGGTCGGCCGCCGAGGCGGACCGGACCGTGCGGCTGGCGCGCGCGGAGGCGGAGGCCGCCCGCGAGGTGGGGGCGGCGCGCGCCGAGGCGCAGTCGGCCTGGCTCCGGGCGCACGCGGACGTCGATCCCGGCACGCTGCACGCCCTGGCCGCGACCCGGCTGGCCGAGAACCTGCCGCGCATCGACAGCCTCACCCTCTCCCCCGACGTCCTGACCGGCCTGCTCGCCCGGCTCGGCAGGCCGGAGCCGGAGCCGGAGGCGCGGGCGTGAGCCTGGCACCGCGTGCGGTGCTGGTGCACCGCACGACCGAGTACGAGGAGCTCCTGGCCCGGCACGGGACCCACGGGCAGGCCGCGTTCGTGCTGGCCGGGCGCGGCCGGTCCGTCGAGGAGGTGGCGGAGCGCCACCGGCGCCACGAGCAGGCGCTCACCGAGGTGGCCGCGGCCGTGCCGCTGCGGTGGCGCCGCACCCGGGTGGAGCGGGCCGATCTCGACCGTTTCCTGTTCGGGCCCGAGGACGTGGTCGTCGTGGTCGGACAGGACGGACTGGTCGCGAACGCCGCGAAGTACCTGTCCGGCCAGCCGGTGGTGGGGATCGACACCGACCCCGGCCGCAACCCCGGGGTGCTCGTGCGCCACCGGGCACGCGACACGGCCGCGCTCTGCCGGGCCGCCGTGTCGCCCGGCGGGCGGGTGGACGCGCTCACGATGACGGAGGCCGTCGCCGACGACACGCAGCGCCTGCTCGCCCTCAACGAGATCTATCTGGGGTCGCCGGGCCATCAGACCGCCCGCTACCGCATCGGCCCGGACGCGGAACCGTCCGCGGGCGAGTCCCAGGCGTCCTCGGGCGTCCTGGTCGGCACCGGCACGGGATCCACCGGCTGGCTGCGCTCCCTCTGGCTCGAACGCGGCGGCCGGCTGCGGCTGCCGGCCCCCTCGGAGAGCCGGCTGGTCTGGTTCGTCCGCGAGGCCTGGCCGTCGCCGGCCACCGGCACCTCGATGGTCGCGGGCGAACTGGGGCCGCGGGACGGCCTCCGTCTCACCGTCGAGTCGGACCGGATGGTCGTGTTCGGCGACGGGATGGAGTCCGACGCGCTGGAGCTGACGTGGGGGCAGTCCGTCCGGCTGGGTGTCGCCGGCAGCACGCTCAATCTGGTGGCGTGAACGCCGTGTGAGGATGACCGGGTCCGCACGACCCCGTACCCGACCGGCCGGAGCAGATGAGCGATGAGCACCGATCCCTCGACCACACCCTCCCGGAACTCCCGCCCGCCGATCGCCCAGGCCGCGCTCGGCGTGGGGGTCGTGGTGCGGGACGGGGAGGGCAGGGTCCTGCTCGGCAGGCACCGGGGCGGCACCTGGGAGCTGCCCGGCGGGAAGGTCGACCCGACGCACGAGTCGGTCGCCGCGGCGGCCGCCCGCGAACTGCGCGAGGAGACGGGGCTGCGGGTCGCGGTGGACGGGGTGACCGTGTTCGCGATGGTCCACGACGTGGTGGCGGGCATCAACCGGATCAGCATGGCCGCACTGGTGGAGGCCGGGTCCGCGGTCGCCCGGGTCACCGAACCGGAGCTGATCAGCGCGTGGCGGTGGTTCGCGCCCGAGGACCTGCCGGGCCCCCTCTTCGATCCTTCGGCCCAGATCCTGGCGGTCTGGCGGCCCGACCTCGCGATCGCGCATCCCGCCGCCCACCACCTGCGCATCGTGACACCCCAGGATTGGGCCTAAGGCATTTAATTATTTGCCTAGGACTCATAGGCAGAGTTAGCGTCGACGCCATGAGAGCCGTCAGTGAGCAGGACATCCGGGCGTCGTTCGTCAACTGTTCCAAGGGAGAGGCGAAGCGACTCCCCCTCCCCCGCGATCTGGAGGAGCGCCGCTGGGAGGACCTGGACTTCCTGGGCTGGCGCGACCTGTCGGCCCCGGACCGGAGCTACATCGTCACCGAGCTGCGCGGCGAGCTGACCGGCGTCACCCTCCGCTTCCCGTCGCACCGCCGCGGCTTCCTGCACCGCAGCATGTGCTCGGTCTGCCTGACCACGCACCCGGGCAGCGGGGTGTCCCTGATGACCGCCAGGAAGCGCGGACAGGCGGGCCGGGACGGCAATTCGGCCGGGATCTACCTCTGCACCGACCTCGACTGCTCGCTGTACGTGCGCGGCAAGAAGACCCCCGCCCCCGGCGGGCGCTTCGACGAGTCGCTGACCGTCGAGCAGCAGATCGAGCGGACCAGGCAGAAGCTCACCGCCTTCCTGGACCTGCTCGCCACCTGAGCGAGCGGCAGGAGGTGCGGCCGGGCGGGGCCGGACGTATCAAGGAAGGGACCATCCGGACGATCGGAGTGGACCCGTGAACGACTATCCGCTGCTGAACCTCTTCCTGACGATGATGTACGTGTTCCTGTGGGTGCTGTGGTTCTTCCTGCTGTTCAAGGTGGTCACGGACATCTTCCAGGACCACTCGCTGAGCGGCTGGGCGAAGGCGGCCTGGGTGATCTTCGTGATCGTCCTGCCCTACGTGGGCGTGTTCGTCTACCTGATCGCCCGCGGCCGGGGCATGGGCCGGCGCGAGGTCCAGCAGGCGAAGGAGCGCGAAGCGGCCTTCAAGCAGTACGTGCGCCAGGCGGCCCGCGACGAGAGCGAGGCCGGGCCCGGCGGCGGACATGTGTCCGAGCTCGCCCAGCTCGCCGAGCTCAAGGACCGGGGCCACCTCAGCCAGGAGGAGTACGAGAAGGCCAAGCAGAAGCTCCTCGTCTGAGCCGCGACGCCCGGCCCGCAACGGGCGACGGCGCGGCGGACGGCCTGCGGCGGACACCGTGCGGTGAACGCCACGCGGCACGCGACCTGCGGGCGACCTGCGGCGCAGCGCGCGGAGGACGACCGGCGGTGGCCGGCACACGGCGGACGGCCCGCCCGGACCGTCGTCCGGGCGGGCCGTCCGCCGTGCGCTCCCGCCGCCGTCAGCTCCCGCCGCCGCCCGGCGCGCCGGGCGGCGCGGTCAGCCGGGGGTGACCGGGACCGGGGTCTCCTTCAGCGCCTCCACGACACTGTCCACATGGGCCCGGGCCGCCGCCTCGGCCGCGTCCGGGTCGCCGGCCACGACCGCGTCGATGATCGCCAGGTGCTGCGGCAGGGAGCGCGCGGGGCGGCCGGGGCGCAGGGCGAGGCGGAACTGGTAGCGCACCATCTGGCCGTTCATGCGCTCCAGCAGGGCCTGGGCGACCTTCTGGCCGCTGACCTCGCCGATGCACTCGTGGAGCCTGCGGTTGAGCACGGAGTAGGCGTCGGGATCACCGTCCGCCACGGCCCGGCGCATGGCCGCGCCGATGTCCCGGAGCTCCTGGCGCACCTCGTCCGAGGCGTACTCCGCCGCCCGCCGGGCGCACAGCCCTTCGAGCAGGGCCCTGCACTCGGTGATCTGGACCGCCTCCTCGACGGAGATCACGCGCACCCGCGCCCCGCGCCGCGGGATCAGCTCCACCAGCCCCTCGGCGGCCAGGTCCTGGAGCGCCTCGCGCACCGAGCTCCGGGTCGCCCGGTAGACCTCGGACAGCTCCTGCTCCACCAGCCGCTGCCCGGGCACCATGTCACCCGCGGCGAGCGCCTGCCTGATCCCGCCGGCGACCGCGCTCCGGCCCGCCCGGCCGGTGGCCTGATTCGACGTCACCCCTCCGCCTTCCCTCTGTCCTCGGGACATCCACGCCGCGGCGCCAGGTGCGCCACAGCATGATCGATGATGCCCGAAACTTTCTCGTCAGGCATATTGTCAACAATTTCATCGACGGTTAACGTGGCGTGGCAGCCGGCCGGGAGCCACGGGTCGGACGGCCATCCGGCCACCCCCACCCCAGGAACTTCGGACAGGAACCGCGATGATCATCGATGTCCACGGCCACTACACGACGGCCCCGCCCGCGCTGGAGGCCTGGCGGAAACAGCAGATCGCCGGCCTCGACGACCCGTCCGTCGCCCCGCGCGCGGCCGATCTGCGCATCAGCGACGACCAGCTGCGCGAGAGCGTCGAGTCGAACCAGCTGCGGCTGATGGACGAGCGCGGCATCGACATGACGGTCTTCTCGCCGCGGGCGTCCTTCATGGCCCACCACGTCGGGGACTTCCGCACGTCCGCCGCCTGGGCCGCGCTCTGCAACGAGCTGTGCTTCCGGGTCAGCCGCCTCTACCCGGAGCGCTTCGTCCCGGCCGCCATGCTGCCGCAGTCGCCGGGCGTCGACCCCGCGACCTGCGTGCCGGAGCTCACCCGCTGCGTCGAGGAGTACGGCGCGGTCGCGCTGAACCTCAATCCGGACCCCTCCGGGGGGCACTGGACGTCCCCTCCGCTCACCGACCGGTCCTGGTACCCCCTCTACGAGAAGATGGCCGAGTACGACGTACCGGCGATGATCCACGTCAGCACCAGCGTGAACCCCGCCTTCCACACGACGGGGGCGCACTACCTCAACGCGGACACCACCGCGTTCATGCAGCTGGTCCAGGGCGACCTGTTCCGGGACTTCCCCACCCTCCGGCTGGTCATCCCGCACGGCGGCGGGGCCGTCCCGTACCACTGGGGCCGCTTCCGGGGCCTGGCGATGGCGCTCGGGAAGCCGCCCCTGGAGGAGCACGTGCTGGACAACGTCTTCTTCGACACGTGCGTCTACCACCAGCCCGGCTCGGACCTCCTCTTCGACGTCCTGCCGGCCCGGAACATCCTCTTCGCCTCGGAGATGATCGGCGCCGTCCGGGACGTCGACCCCCGCACCGGCCACCACTTCGACGACACGCGCCGCTACGCCGAGGCCGCCGGGCTGTCCCCCGCCGCGCTGGCCGGCATCCAGGAGCACAACGCGCGCTCCGTCTACCCGCGCCTGGACGCCCTGCTGAAGCGCCAGGGCCGCTGAGAACTCCCCCGAAGGAAGTGAGAGCACCGCCATGTACGAACTCGGAGTGGTCCACCGCACGGTCGAACGCCCCGACCCCGCGGACGTCGAGGCCCTGAGGCCCTTCGGTGTCAGCACCGTCCACGAGGCGATGGGCCGCACCGGGCTGATGCGCCCCCACATCCGCCCCGTCTATCCGGGGGCCGCCCTCATCGGCACCGCGGTCACCGTGCTGCTGCAGCCGGGCGACAACTGGATGCTGCACGTGGCCGTCGAGCAGCTGAAGCCGGGCGACGTGCTCGTCGCGGCGTGCACCACGGAGTGCGAGGACGGGTTCTTCGGCGAGCTGCTCGCCACCTCGGTCCGGTCGCGGGGCGGGGTGGGCCTGGTCATCGACGGCGGGTGCCGGGACGTCGACGAGCTGCGGGAGATGGATTTCCCCGTCTTCAGCCGCGCCGTCCACGCGAAGGGGACCGTCAAGGCGACCCTGGGCTCGGTGAACGTACCCGTGGTGTGCGCCAACGCGCTGGTGCACCCGGGCGACGTGGTGGTGGCGGACGCGGACGGGGTGGTCGTCGTGCCGGCCGGCCGGGTCGCCGAGGTCGCCGGCGCCTCCCGGCGCAGGGAGGACAACGAGGAGGACAAGCGCCGCCGCCTCGCCGCGGGAGAGCTCGGCCTCGACATGTACGGCATGCGCGAGCCGCTCGCCGCCGCGGGACTGCGCTACATCGACTGAACGGCCGCAGGGCGGCGGGCCCGCCGGTTCCGCCGTCCCGCGGACCCGGGTGCGCCCCGTCCGCACCCGTGCGCCGGGACGGGCGGACGCCCTCCCCCACGAACCACGAGGAGACATCATGAGCGCGCCTTCCCCCAGGACCCCGGGCTGGCTGGACTGGTACCGGGATCCGTCCGTGCCGGTGTTCCGGCTTCCGGCCGGCACCGTCGACACCCACTGCCACGTGTTCGGGCCGCAGGCCGCGTTCCCCTTCGCGCCGGAGCGCAAGTACACCCCGTGCGACGCCGGGAAGGACGAGCTCGCCGCGCTGCACGCCCGGCTCGGCGTCAGCCGCGCCGTGGTCGTCCAGGCGACCTGCCACGGTGCGGACAACACCGCCATGACCGACGCGGTCCGCGCGGCGGGCGACCGGGCCCGCGGCATCGCGACCGTCCGGCCGGACGTCTCCGACGCCGAGCTCCACGCACTGCACGCCTCGGGGGTGCGCGGGGTCCGCTTCAACTTCCTGCGCCGGCTGGTCGACACCTCCCCGAAGGAGGACCTGGCCGTGATCGCCCGGAAGGTGGCCCCGCTGGGCTGGCACGTGGTGCTCTACTTCGAGAGCGCCGACCTCCCCGAGCTGGAGGGCTTCTTCGGCTCCCTCCCGACCCCGCTCGTGGTCGACCACATGGGCCGGCCCGATGTGACCCTGCCGCCCGGCGGCCCGCAGTTCACCCGCTTCCTCCGCTTCGTCGACGCGAACGACGTGTGGGTGAAGGTGACCTGTCCCGAACGCCTCAGCGTGACCGGACCCGCCGCGCTCGACGGGGAGCGGCACGCCTACCGCGACGTCGTGCCCTTCGGCCGACGCGTGGTCGAGGAGTTCGGCGACCGGGTCCTGTGGGGCACGGACTGGCCGCACCCCAATCTCACGGACCACATGCCCGACGACGGGCTCCTGGTCGACTTCGTACCGCGGATCGCGGTCACCCCCGAGCAGCAGCGCAGGCTCCTCGTGGACAACCCCGTGAACCTCTACTGGCCCGGCGAAGACGCCTGACTCCCTCCGCACCCGCACCCGCACTCGACAGGGACCGTCCCCATGCAGCACGCCAATGCGGCGAACCGGCTGGACCGGCTGCCGATCTCACGCTTCCACAAGACCACCCTGCTGGCCGTCGCCTTCGCCTACTTCTTCGAGTTCGCGGACATCAACAGCTTCGCGACGACGGCTCCGAAGCTCATCGACCTCTGGGGAGTGACGGTCGACCAGGTCGCCTACGTCACCTCGCTGTCCTTCGTCGGCATGTTCCTCGGGTCCATCGTGGCCGGAGCCGTCGCCGACCGGTGGGGCCGCAGGAAGACCCTGCTGCGCACCACGGTGTTCTTCGGCTTCTTCTCGTTCGTCTCGGTGTTCTCCTGGGACGTGCTGTCCCTGGGCGTCTTCCGGGTGCTGACATCGGCGGGGCTGTCGGCCATGACCGTCGTGGCGGTCATCTACGTCAACGAGATGTACCCGGCCGCCGTCCGCGGCAAGTACCAGGCGTACGCCATGGTCATCGGCATCTGCGGCACTCCGGCCACCAACCTCGTGGCCAGTCTCGTCGTGCCGCTCAGCGACTGGTCCTGGCGCCTGGTCTACCTGTGGGGTGCGCTCGGCGTCCTCCTCGTGCTGTTCTCCCGGCACCTCAAGGAGTCGCCCCGCTGGCACGAGAGCAGGGGTGACCACGCGGCCGCCGACGCGGTCCTGCGGGAGATCGAGGCCTCGGTGAGCGCGGAGAAGGGACCGCTGGCGGAACCGGCGGCGCCCGTGGCGGAGCCCCCGGCCGTCAAGGCCCCGCTGCGCCTGCTGCTGCGGAAGAGGTACCTCGCGCCGACGCTCCTGCTGACGGTCCTGTGGGTGACGCAGACGATCGGCTTCTTCGGCTATTCGAGCTTCGCGCCCACCCTGCTGGCCAAGGAGGGCTTCAGCGTCGAGAAGTCGGTCTTCTACATCGCCCTCACCACGGTCGGCGCGCCCCTCGGCTCCTTCCTGGCCTCGCTGGTCACCGACCGGTTCGAACGCAAGTGGTGCCTGGTCGCCTTCGGCACGGTCATCGCGCTGTGCGGCCTGCTGTACGGGCTGACCTTCGACCCGGTCCTGATCGTGGTCTTCGGCTTCCTGGTGAACCTCTTCGAGCGCGGCTACACCGCCCTGGCGTACGCCTACTCCCCCGAGCTCTTCGACACCCGGAGCCGTTCCCTGGGGACGGGCATCACCTACGGGATCGGCCGGCTGTCGAACGCGGCGGGCCCCTTGATCATCGCCTCGCTCTACAACAGCACCGGCTACCAGAGCGTCTTCTACTTCATCGCCGGCGTCTGGATGGTGGGAGCCGTGGCTCTCGCCGTCTTCGGCCCGCGCACCCGGCCGCGCCGTCCGGCGGTGGGGACGCCGAAGGCCGTCGCGCCGGGCGCGTGAACCGGCGGGCCCGGCCGCGGCCCGGGGCCGGGCCCGCCGCCGGGCGCCGTCATCCGCGGTGCGGACCCCGCCTGCGGGTCAGCGCACTCCGTGCGGGCGGAACTGGACGCTGATCCGCGGCCCCTCGGCCCGGGCCGTCTTCGGAACGGCGTGCTGCCAGGTGCGCTGGCACGAGCCGCCCATGACGATGAGGTCGCCGTGGCCGAGCGGCCGGCGCACGGTGTCGCCGCCCCGGCACGGGCGCAGCAGGAGGTCCCGGGGTGCGCCGAGGGAGAGGATCGCGACCATCGTGTCCTGGTGGGCGCTGCGCCCGGTCAGGTCGCCGTGCCAGGCCACGCTGTCCCGCCCGTCGCGGTAGTAGCAGAGCCCCGCCGTGGTGAAGGGCTCACCCAGCTCGTCGCCGTAGTGGCGGGACAGCGCCTCGCGCGCCGCGGCGAGGACCGGGCTGGGCAGCTCGTCCCGGGCGGAGTAGAAGGCGAGCAGCCGCGGCACGTCGACCGTGCGGTCGTACATCCGGCGCTGCTCGGCCCGCCACGGCACACCCCGCACGAGCTCGGGGAAGAGCGCGTCGGCACCGCTCAGCCAGCCGGGCAGCAGGTCGATCCACGCCCCGTCGCCGAGGACCGTCCTGCGCAGCCCGGAGAGGTCGCCCAGCTGCGGGCGGTCGGCCTGGTCGAACAGCGAACCCTGGAGATGAACGGACATGTCCACGAGTCTACCCATTCACTAGAACACCCGTTCCTATTTGCTCGGGCCGGCCGCCTCGGGGTCGTCGTCGCCCAGTTCCGGCTCCAGTCCCTCGGTCACTTCAGCACGGCCCAGGCCCGCGTCGGTGCGCCACGCGCCGAAGGACCAGCCCGTCAGCGCCACCACGGCCAGTCCGAGGGTCCAGCCGCCGGCCACGTCGCTGAACCAGTGGACGCCCAGGGCGACGCGGGTGAAGCCCACGCCCAGCACCGAGACCACCGCCACCGCCCACAGGAGCGGTCGCAGGCCGCGGCGCACCAGGGGAAGGAGGACGAGCAGCAGGATGGCGAACGAGGTCGTGGCCGTCATCGCGTGGCCGGACGGGAAGGAGAAGCCGGGCGCGTGGGCGACCGGGTCCGGAAGGACCGGCCTGGCCCGCTCGACGACGGTCTTGGCGAGCAGCCCGATCAGTCCCCCGGCCACGGCGGTGACCGCCGACCAGGCGGCGAGACGCCAGGCGCGGCGGTGCAGCAGCCACAGCGTGAGCAGCGCGACCGCGGCGCGCAGGGTCACCGGGTCCCAGACCACGTCGGAGAAGAAGCGCAGGGTGCCGGTCCACGCCGGATGGTCGAGGGCGGTCCGGTTCAGCCAGCGAGCGGCGCCCGCGTCGAGGCGGCGCAGCGGATGCCAGCCGCTCTCCACCAGGACGAGCACCACGCCGAAGAGGACGGCGGCGACCGCGGCGACGGCCGCGGAGCCGAACAGCCGGATCCCGAATCTGCGGTCGGCGTCCCGGCGTTGCCGTCGCAGGGCGGGAGAGGCGGGTCGTGCGGTCATTCAGACTCCCGGGTCGGGTTGTACGGGGCCGGGCCTCCTGGCCCGCACCGCTTCCAGCTGGGCCGCGAAGGAGAGGCCGAGGAAGAGGGCGATGGAGGTGAGGTAGGCCCAGAGCAGCAGGGACATGAAGGCCGTGAGCGGGCCGTACACGGTGTCGAACGAACCGCTGATCTCCAGGTAGAGGCTGAGCAGCCAGGTCAGCGTGGTCCAGAGCACCAGGTAGACGGCCGCACCGAAGGCGAGCCAGGTGTAGCCGGGCTGACGGCGTCGCGGGGAGCGGCGGAAGATGGCACTGGCCGACAGGATGACGAGCAGCACCCCGGCGGGCCAGCGCAGCAGGTCCCAGACCGAACGCGCGCGGGCGCCGAGGTCGTACACGTCGACCACGGCCGCGACCAGGTCGCCTCCGGCCACCATCGCGACGAAGCCGATCCCGAGGGGGATGCCGGCGGTCAGCGACATCACCAGGCCCCGCAGGTACTTCCGGTGGAAGACCCGGTCGCGTTCCACCCCGTAGATGCGGTTGGCGCCGCGCTCTATCTGGCACATCGCGGTGGTGGTGTTGGTCAGGGAGAAGACCAGCCCGAACCACAGGGCCAGCTGGGCGCCGTCGTCGGCCCGGCGGCGGCTGCGGTCCAGGGCGTCGTCGACCACCTCGGCGCTCGGGCCCGCCGTGATCCGGTGGATCGTCAGTTCCGCGACCTTCCCCAGGTCCTCGGTGTGCAGGGCCGTCGACAGTCCGACGAAGGCGATGACCAGGGGGACGACGGCCAGCACGGTCTGCAGGGCGAGGGCCCGGGAGTGGCTGAAGCCGTCGGCGTAGCGGAAGCGGACGAAGGAGTCGCGCAGCAGCGGCCAGCGGCCGTAGCGGCGCAGGGTGACGAGGGCCTCGTCACCGGAGAGTTCGCTGCCGACCATGTCGCGGGTCTCCGGGACCCGGGTGGCGGTGCCCATCTCAGCTGCCTCCCCGGGGCATGAGCACGGTCAGCGCGCCGGGCCTGACCTCGGCGAGGAGGCGCCGGCCCGGGGCCACCGGATCGCCGTCCAGCTCGCGCTGCTGCGGTGTGTCGAAGCGGACCTCGGCGCGGCGGAAGGTGAAGTACTCCACCGAGCGGTGGGTGCCGGCCCGGCCGGCCCCGTCGCCGTCACCGTCACCGGCCTTCGGACGGGGCCGCAGCACCGACACCGCGGCGCTCAGCCAGCCGGCCGGTCCGCGGGGGTCGAGGATCATCAGGTCGAGCAGGCCGTCGTCCGGCCGGGCCGCGGGGACGAGCGCGGCACCGCCCTGCACCTTGCCGGTGTTGGCGACGAGCACCATCCGGGCGGTGCGCCGCAGGGGCCGCGCCCCGTCGACCGCCACCGTCAGCCGCATCCGGGGTGCGCGCAGTTCTCTCAGCCCGGCCATGACGTAGGCGGGCCAGCCGAGCATCGCCTTGACGCGGTCGCTGGTGCTCTCCAGCATCGCGGCGTCGAGCCCGGCCCCGGCCATGACCGTGAAGTGCGACGCCGGCAGGTCGTCGCCCTCGATCCACCCGAGGTCGATGGGGTGCGGGGTGCCGCCGAGGGCGCCCGCCAGGGCCTCCGCCGGCTTCACCGGCAGCCCCAGGTTGCGCGCGAGGAGGTTGCCGGTGCCGCAGGGCACGACGGCGAGCGGGACGCCCGTGCCGGCCAGTGCCTCCGCGGCGGCCCGGATCGTCCCGTCGCCGCCGCAGACCACGACCAGCGAGGCGCCCTCCCGGACCGCTCGGGCCGTCTGTCCCCTCCCGGGGTCGTCGGCCGTGGTCGGCACGAAGGCCGCTCCGGGCCGGCCGTGCTCCTGGAGCACGCGGTCCAGCCGTGCGCGGGCCGTCTCGCCGGTGACGGTGGGGTTGAAGACCACGACGGTGCGGCCGGTGTCCGGGCCGGCCGGGGTCGCGGGGACGGGCTCCGCCTCGGCGGGCGCCGGGGCGGGCACATGCGGTCCGGCCAGCAGGGCGCGGCCGACGACCAGCAGGGACAGCCCGCCGTTCAGCAGGCCGCCCAGGACGTCCGTCGGGTGGTGCATCCCGCGGTACATCCGGGCGAGGCCCACCAGCAGGGGCACGAGGAGCAGCAGTACCGCCACGGGGCGGCGCCACGGCCCCCTGACCCGGTGCAGGACCAGGACCGCGAGGCCGGCGTACAGGGCGGTCGCGGCACCGGTGTGGCCGGAGGTGTAACTGGAGGTGGGGGGCGAGGCGTCGAGGCGCTCGACCTCCGGCCGGTCGCGGTCCACCGCCGTGGTGACGGCCAGGAACACCAGGGCCTGGAGCGAGACGGCGACGGCCAGGAAGAGCGCGTCACGCCAGCGCGGCAGCCTCGGGACGAGCAGCAGGAGCAGGCAGGCCAGGAGGGTCCCGGCGACGACCGTGACGGTGTTCCCCGCCTCGGACACGACGAGGGACACCGTGTCCAGGGTGCGGGTGCGGGCCCCCTCCAGGGCGTCGGTGACCGCGTCCTCGGACGTGAGCGGCCACAGCCGGGCGCCGGGGCCGGTGATCAGCAGCCCGAGCCCCACCATCAGGGCGGCCTGGCAGACCGCGGCCGAGGCGATGATCCCGGCGGCCCGGCCGGTCCCCCCGGCCGTGCGGACGGCACCGGCGCGGCGGCGCCCGGAGTCGCCGGACGGGAGCGCTTCCGCGTGCGGGTGCCAGGGGTCGCCGTGCGGGTGCGCGCCGGGGGCGCGGTCCCGCGCGGCACCGGCCTCGTGGGACGGGCGCGCGTCCTCCTGCCGGGGCGGGGCGTCGCCGTGCGCGCTCCCGGCCCGGCGGTCAGGGCCGGAGCGCGGCGGCCGTCCCCCGGCCGGCCCGTCGGCGAGGGCTGCGGGTCTCTCGGGTGTGTCGGTCGGCATGGCGTTCCCGTCGCTGCGGTGTGTCCCCCCGGGCCACGAGGAGGCCGGGGCTCGTCCCGGCGTCTCGCCGTCTTCCCTCTCCGCGCCGCTCCAGACCTGCGACCAGGCACGACCTTGCTCCCCGCACCCCGGGGACCCGGACCTCCCGGGCCGCCGCACCTCCTATGCACCTCGCCCGCCGCCTATGCGTCCTGCCTCCCGATCCATGGCACACCGGGCCGGGGGCGGTTCAACTGAACCCCGATGACCCGGAACCGGTCGATTGCCCACACCCACACGGGAGGCGTCCGATGACAACACCTCTGGCCGATTACGCACAGTTCGCCGGAAAACGGATCGCGATCGTCGAGCACATGCAGAACCACCCCTTCGTCCTGGGGCTGCGGCAGGCCCAGGAACACGGCCTGGAGGTGTGGCTGCTGACGGGCGACCGGACCTGGTACACCCACGGGCACGACTGGGACACCCACCCGCTGGCCATCGTGGACCGGGTGATCGACGTCGACACCACCGACCTCGACGCGGTGCTGGCGGTCGTCACCGGTGAGGACGGCGCCCCGCTGGTGGACGGTCTCACCTCGTTCTCCGACTACCACACCGAACTCGCGGCGCAGGCCGCCCGCAGCCTCGGCCTGCCCGGTCCCGATCCGGCCGCCGTGCGCACCGCCAACATCAAGGACCAGCTGCGGATCGCGCTGGGCGACGAGCCGTTCAACATCCCCCACGTGCTGGTCGGCCACCGGGGCCAGCTCGACGAGGCGGCCCGCAGGCTCGGGTTCCCGATGATCGCCAAGCCCCCGGCCGAGGCCATCAGTTACGGGGTGCGCAGGGTCGACGACATGGCCGGGCTCGTCGAGGCCTGGGAGGAGCTGTCCGCCGTGCGGCACAGCCTGCGGGGCCAGCCGCGCAGCGGCGAGGTGCTGCTGGAGCAGTACGTCGAGGGCGAGGAGGTCAGTGTCGAGACGATGACCGTGGACGGGCACACCCATGTCTTCGGCGTCACCTCCAAGGACCTCTTCGGCGACCCCGCCTACATCGAGTGCGGGCACACCTTCCCCGTGCCGCTCTCCGACGAGTCGCGCGACGAGCTCTACCACGTGGTCCGCACGACCCTGGAGATGATCGGCTACCGGCACGGGCCCTGCCACACCGAGGTCCGGCGGACCGAGTCCGGCTGGCGGATCATCGAGGCCAACCCGCGTACGCCGTCGAGCTGCATGACGATGCTGGTGACCGACGTCACCGGCCGCAGCCCGATCCTGGACGCCTGGCTGCTCACCATCGGCGTCACCCCGCCGATCGAGCCGGTCGTGCACCGAGGGGGTGCCGCGGTCCGCATGATCTACCCGACGCGGCGCGGCACGCTCTCGCACATCGACGGCCTGGAGGCGGCCGCGGCCGTGGAGAACGTCCAGGTCCTGCTGCACGTCGAGAAGGGCGACCATCTGCTGCAGCGGATGGACAACTCCTCCTGCGTCGGCTTCACCTACTGCAACGGCCCGGACCGGCTCGTCGCCCAGGAGCTGGCGGACAAGGCGGCGGCCCTGCTGGACTTCGTCGTCGAGGAAGACCTTCGGTGAGCCCGTATACCGAGGGCCCGGACGCCGTGCGCGCGGTGGCGGACGCGGCCGGGCTGGAAGCGGCGGGCTGGAACGGGCTGCTGGGGGCGGAGGACTTCTTCCAGACCCCCCGGTGGCTCACCGTGCAGGAGGTCAACTCGGGCACGGCGATGGACTTCCTGGTGCGCGAGCGGGGCGGGCGGCCGGTCGCCGGGCTGGTGACGGCGTGGGCCGACGCCTCGGTGGCCTGGCTGCTGGCCCGGCCGGACGCGATGCTGAAGCGCGCCCTGGAGCGGGAGGTGCCCGAGGCCGCCGGTGTGCTGAGCGAGGTCGCCGGGGGCGACCCGGACCGGCTGCTGCCCTCCCTGGTGTGCGGCGGGCGGCACCTCGGGCGCACCAGGACGCTGGCCGCGCCCGAGGCCACCGCGGACGACCTCGCCGCGCTGCTGGAGCGGGCCGAGGGGATGGCGGCGGAGCGGGGAGCGGCGACCGTCTGCTTCCCGCACGTCGACGTGCGGGACACCGCGCTGACCGGCGTGCTGGAGAGCCGCGGCTACCGCCACCATCCCTCGGACCACTACGCCTGGCTGGACATACCGGCCGGCGGCTTCGACCAGTTCGTCGAGGAGATGAGCGCCCACCGCCGCCGCCGGGTGCGCCTGGAGCGCCGGGCGCTCGCGGAGGCCGGGGTCGAGGTGACCGTCGAGCCGCTGAGCCAGGCGCTCTGCCCCCGACTCGGGCAGCTGGACGCCAACCTGCTGCGCAAGTACGGGAATCCGGCCAGTGACGAGGGCTCGGCCCGGATGATCGGCCGGATCGCCGAGATCATGGGCGACGACGTCCTCGTGTCCGTGGCCCGGCAGCGCGGCAGCATCATCGGCTTCGGCATGGTGCTGCGGTCCCGGGCGCGCGGCGAGGAGCAGTGGTACGGCCACCGCGCGGGCTTCGACTACGAGGCCCAGGGCAAGCTGCCGCTCTACTACGACGTCCTGTACTACCAGGTGCTGGACGCGGCGGCGAAGGAGGGCGCCACCGTCCTGCACGCCGGGATCGGCAGCGTCCAGGCGAAGCTCGCCCGCGGCTGCCGGGCCAGCGAGCAGCGCTCCTACCTGCTGCCCGTACCGGGTGGCGCAGGCACCGCGGGTGCGCCCGCCGACGACCGGGAGACGAACACACGATGAGTGCCGCCACCGATCCGCAGGAGGGCGCCGGCTGGAACGCCGGTGTCGGGGCGCGCGTCGCTCCCTCCGACCGGCGCGGGGGGACCCTGCGGCTGGTCTCCTCCGCCGACGTCGACTCCCTCGACCCCGCACGGACCTACTACGTCTGGGTGTGGCTGCTCCAGCGCCTGCTCAACCGCACGCTGATGGCGTACCCGACCGATCCCGGGCCCGCCGGCCTGGTGCCCGTACCGGACCTCGCCGAGGGGCCGGGGGTGGCGAGCGACGGGAACCGGACGTGGACCTACCGGCTCCGTGAGGGCGTGCTGTTCGACGACGGCACCCCGGTGACCTCGGCCGACGTGCGGTACGCGGTGCAGCGGGTGTTCGCGCAGGACGTGCTGCCGGGCGGGCCGACCTATCTGGTGCCGCTCCTGGACGATCCGGACCGCCCGTACGCCGGGCCCTACCGGGACGGTGCCGGGGGTCTGCCGTCCGTGCTGACCCCGGACGAGCGCACGATCGTCTTCCGGCTGCGGTCGCCGTTCTCCGACTTCGACCACCTGATGGCCCAGCCGTGCGTCTCCCCCGTGCCGCGGCACGCCGACACCGGGGCCCGGTACGGCGAGGACCCCCGCTGCACCGGTCCCTACCGGGTCGCCGAGCACCGGCCGGGCAGCAGGCTGCTGCTGGAACGCAACCCGCACTGGGACCGTGCCACCGACCCGGTGCGGCCGGCGCTCCCGGACCGGGTGGACATCGCCATCGGGTTCGACCCGGACGACATGGACGAGCGGCTGACGGCCGGGGAGTTCGACATCAACCTGGAGGGGCGCGGGCTCCAGCACGCCGCCCAGAAGCGTCTGGCCGACGACCCGGTGCTGCGGTCGCGCACCGACAACCCGAGGACGAGCTTCCTGCACTTCGTCTCGGTCCAGCCGCACATCCCGCCGTTCGACAACGTCCACGTGCGCCGGGCCGTGCACTACGCGGCCGACAAGATCCTGCTCCAGGAGGCCCGTGGCGGACCGGTCACCGGGGGCGACCTGACGACCGCGCTGTTCCCGCCGAGGCTGCCGGCCCACCAGGCGCTGGACCGCTATCCGACCGGCCCCGATCTGCGCGGCGACCTCGACGCCGCCCGGGCGGAGCTGCGGGCCGCGGGCCTGCCGGACGGCTTCGACGCCGTCATCGGCACCCAGCGCGGCAAGTTCCGGCTGGTCGCGGACGCCGTCGTGGAGTCACTGGCCCGGGTCGGTATCCGGCTGACCGTCAAGGAACTCGACGTGGCGACGTACTTCAGCCAGGGCGCCGGTTCGCCGGAGACGATCCGCGCCCACGGCCTCGGTCTGATCGTCACCGACTGGGGCGCGGACTTCCCCACCGAGTACGGTTTCCTGGCCCCGCTGGTGGACGGCCGGCTGATCCGCCCCGGCGGCGGCAACTGGAACATCGCGGAGCTCGACGACCCGAAGGTCAACGAACTCATCGACACCGGGCTGCACACCGCGGACCCGGCCGCCCGCGCCGAGCTCTGGCGGGAGGTGGAGCGCCGGGTCATGGACCACGCGGTCATCCTCCCGCTGGTCCACGACAAGACCCTGCACTACCGGGGCCCCCGTGCCACCAACGTCTTCGTCCACCCCGCCTTCGGCCTGTACGACGTCCAGGCCATGGGCGTCACCGACACCCGCACCGAACGGGAGAGCGACACCGTATGAACGACACCGCAGCGGACCTCCGTTTCGTCCCGCTGGACGCCGGCGATCCGGCCACCCTGGACGCCTGGCTCCGGCTGACCCTGGACGGCGCGGAGGACGTCCCCCTCTCCGCCGCGCCGCCCTGCGCCGTGGACCTGGCCGGGTCGGTGCGCTTCGCGCCGCCGGACACCGCTCTGGCGGGTGAGGTCGCCCTCCTCCGCGGGGAGGCGGTCGGCGCGGTCCGCCTGGTGCTTCCCGACGGGGCGCCGGTCGCCGTCGTCGACCAGCTGCTGACCGCTCCGAAGGAGCGCCGCCGGGGGATCGGGACCGCGCTGTTCCGGCGGGCCGGTGCGCTGGCGGCGGAGCACGGCCGCACCCTGCTGGTCGGCGACGTGGTCGGGGCGCTGCCCGGAGGACCCGAGCGGCAGGAGGGCCCCGCCGCGTTCGCGGCGGCGATGGGCGCCACCGTGCCGGACGGGCCCGAGGGGATCCACCAGTGGCTGGACCTGGACCGTCACGACCCGCTGTCCGGCGGCGTGCCGGAGGTCCCGGCCGGCTACCGGCTCCAGCGGTGGGGGACGATCACCCCGGACCGGCTCGCGGTCGCGGTGTCCCGGCTCGAGACCTCGCTGGGCACCAGCCTGCCGGAGACCTGGGAGGAGGGACCGGAAGCGGTCCGCACCAGCCGGGTGCGGCGCTTCGAGCGGATGCGGGTGGGCCGTGGACGGCGGGCGTACCACGTGGGCGCCGTGCACGAGGAGACGGGCCGGCTCGCCGGGTTCACCAGCGCGTCCAAGACCACCGGCAATCCGGAACACCTCCTCCAGGGCATGACCGTGGTGGCCGAGGCGCACCGCGGTCACGGCCTGGGGCTCCTGCTGAAGCTCGCCAACCTCGCCCATGTCCGGGAGTACGAGCCCCGGGTGCGGCTGATCGAGACGGCGAACGCGGACGGCAACCGTCCGATGATCGCCCTGAACGAGGCGATGGGCTTTGTCCCTCAGGAGCGGTTCGTCTCCTGGGAGGCACCGGTCGCGCCGGCCGGCTGACCGTCCGCGGACCGGCCCCCGTCCCCCTCGGGGAGGCGGGGGCCGTTCCGCGCGGTTCTGCGGTCCCGCAGGAAGCGCGGCAGCCAGCCCGTGCCGAGCAGAACCCCGGCGACCACGGCGGCGGCGCCGGCCACGGCCCATCCGCTGGGCCGCTCGTGCAGGGCCAGCCAGGCGGCGGCCATGCCGACCACCGGGACCAGCATGGAGAACGGCGCGACGACTCCGGCCGGGTAGCGCTTGAGCAGCGCGGTCCAGATGCCGGAGCCGACGACGCTGCCCAGCACCGCGATGTAGACGAGGGCGACCAGGCTCGGCCAGCCGTCGGGGCCGAAGGCGGACCCGAGGGCCCGCCATCCCGTGGCGGGTCCCTCCATGACCGCGGACAGCGCGAGCAGGGGCAGCGGCGGCACCACCGCCATCCACAGGGCGAACCGCAGGGGGTACTCCGGTTTCGCCTGCCTGCTGGCCAGGTTGCCCACCGCCCAGCCCAGCGCGGCCAGCACGGTGAGCACCAGCGGCAGCAGCGGGGCGGTGCGCGCCCGGTCCACCGCGATCACCGCCATCCCCAGCACGGCCAGCCCGATGCCGGCCAGCTGTCGTCCGGTGACGCGCTCGCGCAGCAGGAGGGCTCCCAGCAGCACCGTGAAGGGCGCCGCGGCCTGCACGACCACGGACGCCAGACCCGACGGCATGCCCTGTTCGATGGCGAGGAACAGCAGCCCGAACTGGGCGGCGCCGAAGCCGAGTCCGTATCCGAGCAGCCAGCGCAGGGGCACGCCGGGGCGTGGGACGAACAGGACCACCGGCACCGCCAGGACGAGGTAGCGCAGGGCGGCCAGGAAGAACGGCGGGAAGTGGTCGAGGCCGACGCGCACCGCGAGGAAGTTCAGTCCCCACAGCACGGCCACCAGGACGGCCAGCGAGCGGTCCCGGGCGGTCACCGGGAGGTGCCGGAGAGCAGGCCGGATGCGATGACACGGCCGCCCATGCCCCGCAGGAACTGCCCGTCGCCGATGAGCTTCTGGTCGTCGGCGCGCTGCTGGAGGACCAGCGTGCAGCGGACGCCGTCGGGGTCCTCGAGCAGCCAGCAGAACATCATGACACCGGGGCAGGAGCCGCCCTTGAACACGACGCGCGGCCAGCGGGCGGTGTCGACGGGGACTCCCGGGTACGCCGTCAGGATCTCCTCGACGTCCCCGCCGTCGTCCCGCACCCCGTCCTCGGCGAGCAGGCCCAGCACCCGTGCGACGTCCCAGGCGCTCATGTGCCAGTCCAGCCCCAGCCGGTGCACGGTGGGGCCGAGGTCGGAGCCGCGCACGGTCATGGGGCCGGCGATCCGCTCCAGCAGGCGTCTGCGGCCGGCCTCGTCGGCGGCGGCCCACTCCTCCCGCAGCCCGGGGGCGCCCCAGCCGATCTCGAAGACCTCGTGGCTCGTCAGGAACGGCCTCAGCAGGGCGGGATCAGCGTGTCCGGCCTCCTCGACGGCCCGTTCCACGGTGTCCCGGCCGAGCAGGTCCTGGATGAGGTCGGCCGCGGTGTTGTCGCTCATCGCGATCATCTTGTACGCCGTCTCGCGCACCGTGACCCGTGTGCCGTCCGGCAGTTCCTGCATGTCCCCGGTGGGGAGGCTGCGCAGGGCCGGTGTCACCGTGACCTCGTCGTCCCACCGGACGGAACCGGAGGCGACGGCGGCCGCGAGGGCCCGCATCAGGTACAGCTTGTAGGAGGAGCCGTTGGGCATGGGCCGGTCGGCGTCCTTGGCGTACAGCGTCTCGGTCGCCCCGCCCTCCTCCCGGGTCACCAGTGCCGACCAGGTCACTCCCGGCTGCTCCAGCGCCGCGACCAGGTCGTCCCATTTGTGCACGGGCGGGGTCACGACCTCGGGTCCCAGGTGCAGGACGCGGATCGGTCCGGTGGAGTCGAGCGTCAGGGACAGCGTGGAGCGGACCCCCGTCGGGCCCTGGAGGGTCACCCACGACTTGTGGGCCACCGGCTGGTAGTCGGCGACGGTGAACGGGCCCAGCCCGCGCCACTGTTCGACCGTCGCGGCGAAGCCCTGCGGGTGGCGGGCGAGGAACACGGGGACGAAGTGCCCGGACAGGTCCTCGTCCCGGGGTGCCTCGGGGGCGGTCAGCAGTTCCACCGCCCAGCGGGTGCGACGCCCGAGCAGGGTGTCGTCACCGTCGAGCGCGGCCTGCGCGCCGGGGCGTGCGGAGGCGTCGGAACCGGGCAGATCGATCATCATCGCTCCTCGACGGCCGTTGCCGGCCGGTGATGTCAGTCCTCGGTGACCGTGATGGCCGTGCACGGGCAGAGGTCGGCGCAGAGCCGGACCGTCTCGTGCAGTTCGGGCGGGGGTTCGGCCTGGAGCAGGACGACGGTGCCGCTGTCGTCGTCCTGGTCGAAGACCCGGGGTTCGGTCGCCGCGCAGCGGCCCATGGCGCAGCAGGCGTCCGTGTCCACGGTCACGCGCAGCCGGCCGGCGCTCACCAGGTCACCGGGAGCGCGCCGAGGCCGTAGCTGGACACCTCGTGCCGGAAGTCCAGCTCGCCGAACGGCACGGCGAGACGGGCGCCGGGCATCCAGCGGAGCACGCCGGCCAGCATCTCCTCCAGCTCCACCTTGGCCAGCCACTGGCCGAGGCACTGGTGGATGCCGTGCCCGAAGGCGAGGTGCCGGCGGGCGTCGCGGTGGGGGTCCAGGGTGTCGGGGTCGGGGAAGACCGACGCGTCGCGGTTGCCCGCCGACAGGGACACCACCACCCCCTCGCCGGCCCGGATCGTCACATCGCCCAGTTCCACGTCCTCCAGGGCGGCGCGGGCGAGGCCGTTCTGCACGATGGAGTGGTAGCGCAGCAGCTCGTCGACGGCCCGCGGCAGCAGGTCGGGGTCCTTGGTCAGGGTGTCGGCCAGGCCCTGGTCGGTGACCAGGCTCAGCAGGCTGAGGCTGGCCTGACTGGTCGTCGTCCCGTGTCCGGCGACCAGGAGCAGCCGGCACATGGGGACCATCTCCTCGACGGTCAGCCTCCCGGTGCGCACCTGGTCGGTGACGAGCCGGCTCAGCAGGTCGTCGCCGGGTTCGGGCATCCGCATGCGCTCCTCGACCACGTCGCGCAGCAGGCCGTCCAGCTCGTCGCGGGCGGCGGCGACCTGTTCCGGCCGGTAGCCGCGGTCGATGAGGATGCCCGCACGGTTCTCGATCAGTTCGCGCTGTTCGTCGGACACACCGAAGAGCAGGGCGATCACCCGCGAGGGGACGGGGATGGTCAGGCCGCGTACCAGGTCCACCGGGCGCTCGCCCCGGGTCAGTTCGCCGAGCATCTCGTCCAGGTGCTCCCGCAGCAGCGGCCGCATGGCCTCGGCCCTGCCGTGCAGGAAGTCGCGGGTGAGCATGGACCGCAGCCGCGAGTGGTCGGGGTCGTCCATGCGGATGAAGGAGGCGGTGTGGGGCTTGTCCCGCACCAGGACGGACGTGGTCGTCATCATCGGGAAGCCGGGCGCGCTGGTCACCGCGGTGAACCTGCGGTCGCCGAGCACCGTCCGGACGTGCGGGTGCGCCGTGACCAGCCAGACCTGGCTGCCGTCCCACATGGTGATGCGGCTCGCGGCCGGCCCGGACCTCAGCAGGGCGAGCGGCGGTGGCGGGTCGATCGGGGAGACGCGCTCCATCGGGTAGGACGGCACGGCGGTCGCCTTCGGGGATGCTGCGTCCTGCGTCATGGGTCCCACCTATCGCTGCACGGGCATGCCGACGTGAAGTAGCGGCCCCATCCTCACCGCCCGCCCGGCACCCTTCCCCGGAGGGCGGGCCGACCTGCATAACCGGCCACGAACGCACATAACCGCGGGTGCCGGAAGCCGTTCACCGGCCGCCGGACCGGCTGGTACGTTCGGCGCGCCGTACCGTTGCAGGCCATTCGGCCCGGATCTCCGGGCCCGGCCCACCACCCCGAGAACGAGGACCCCATGAGTTCATCGCTAGAGGGACACGTCGCACTCGTCACAGGAGCCGGCTCAGGGATCGGCCGGGCCACCGCCCGCGCCCTCGCCGCCGCGGGGGCGTCGGTGGCCGTCGCCGGGCGGCGCGTCGACCGGCTGGAGGAGCTCCGCGCCGAGCTGGAGGCCGGGGGCGCCACGGTCCTGGTCCTCGAACTGGACGTCACCGACGAGCAGGCCGTGGCCGCCGCCGTGCGGACCGCGACCGAGCGGCTGGGCCGGCTCGACATCCTGGTGAACAACGCGGGGCTGATGCTGCTGGGGCCGGTGGAGAACGCCGACACCACGGACTGGACCCGGATGATGGACACCAACGTCATGGGCCTGATGTACACGACCCACGCGGCCCTCCCCGAACTGATCAGGAACCAGGGGACGATCGTCCAGATCTCGTCGATCGCGGCCCGGGTCGTCGGACGCGGCAGCGCCGTCTACAACGCGACCAAGTTCGCCGTGAACGGGTTCAGCGAGGGGCTGCGCCAGGAGGTGACGGAGCGCGGGGTGCGCGTGGTGGTCATCGAGCCGGGCACCGTGGAGACCGAGCTGCGCGAGCACATCACGCACGCGCCGTCCAAGGCCGCCATCGCCGACCGGGTCGCGAAGATCCGTCAGCTGCAGAGCGAGGACATCGCCGACGCGGTGCTGTACGCGGTCACCGCTCCCCCGCACGCGACGGTCAACGAGATCTTCATCCGCCCCACCGACCAGGCCTGACCTCTTTCCGCGCGGCGGGCACCCCCTCGGGGGTGCCCGCCGTCGTGCTGTCCGGGGGCGGGCCGGGCGAGAGGAGCGAGCGAAGAGAACGCGTGCCTAACGTGAGCCGCATCAGGCCGTCACCGGTGAAGAAGAGGCGTCGTCCATAACCGTAAGGAAGCCGTCCGTGCCCTCTGCGATACACGTGCCCTCCGTTCCCGACCGGGTGACGCGCTTGCCGCTGTCGCGTCCGGATCTCCGCCTGCTGGACGCGATCGGACAGTGCGGTGATCTCACCGAAGCGGCGCGCAGGGCGGGGCTGAGGGCGCCGGCCGCCGAACGGCGGCTCGACCGGCTGGACCGGGAGACCGGGCTGCGGCTGACGCTGCGGGACGCGCGGACGGCCCGGCTGAGCGCGGACGGCACCCGGGTGCTGGTGGCGGGGCGGCGTTTCTTCCGGCAGGTCGACCAGGCGGTGCAGACCGAGATCTACGGGCGGGGCACGGAGGCGCTCAACGCGCCCCGCATCCTGGACATCGCCACCGCCGAGCCGCTGATGGAGGATCTGGTCGAGGACGCGGCCGACTCCCTGGGCCTGCTGCTGTCGGTCAGTCACGACACGCCGCTCCAGGTGCTCCGGCAGCTCGACGGCTACCGGGTGGACGCCGCGCACACCTGGGGCCTGGACACGCTCTCCCACGCGGTCGAACGGACCGTGCGCACGTACGAGGTCCTCGACGACCCGCTCTGGGTGACCCTGCCCCTCGGGCATCCGCTGGCGGGCAGCGACACCGTCTCCCTCGCCGACCTGCGGGACGAGAACTGGGTCTCGGAGGCCGGTCCGCGGGGAGAGGTCCTGGTGAGCCGGGTCTACCAGTCGGCCGGTCTCACCCCGCCCGCCCGCATCCAGGTGGCCGGGGCCTCGGTGGCGCGGGGGATGCTGCGCCGCGGGGACGCCGTCGGGCTGGGCTCGCCGGCCTGTCCCGCCGTGTTCGCGCCCTCGCTGGTGCGCCGCTCGCTGCGGGAGCGCCCCCGGCGGGCGGCCGGCCTGCTGGTCGACCCCTCCGTCGTGCCGGGCGCCGTGGCCCAGCAGTTGGCCGCGCTGCTCACCGACCGCTGTCTGAGCAGGTTCACCGAGCGCCACGGGGACCTGCTCCGCGATCCGTGGTGGGCGGACTGGCTGCACGGGCAGCGGGCGGAACTGGCCCGGCGCACGGAGGAGGCGGTGGACAGTCTCCGCACCCCGCCGCCGCTGCCCGCCGAGTCCGCCCAGATCGACGTGGAGGACCTGCGTCTGCTGCGGGCGGTGGCCGACCACGGCAGCATCAACCGCGCCGCCGCGGTGCTCTCGATCAGCCAGTCGGCGCTCACCCGGCGCATCCACCGGCTCGAACTCCGTCTCGGAGCACGGCTGTTGCTGCGCAGTTCGCGCGGTACGGACCTGACGGCGCCGACCCGGCAGTTCCTGGGCCGGCTGGCGGCCTTCGAGGCCGAGCTGTCCGCGGTGGGCCTCACGGGCCAGGGGGAGGACGCGTCGCCGTCGGAGCCGGGCGGCGGCGAGCGGCGCCGTACGCACCGGGCTCGGCCGGCGGGCGCGGGCCGGCCGGGGCGTGCCGAGCGCGGCGCGGACCGGCG